>JBEPWY010000302.1:0-4805 GCA_041642185.1 Marivirga sp. | reverse complement strand
ATAACTATACCTTTTTAAGGTTAAAGTATGGTTATCCTTTATTGCCTTCAGTACTGAATTGTAATTGCTAACAGTTAATTTAGTACCATTGATCTCAGTGAAAATATCACCTCTTTTTAAATCATTGTTGCTGGCAGGGGAGTTTTCCTTTATATAAGAAATTTGTCCTATTACGCTATTTTCAGTGTTTGGGTCATTATACAGAATAAACTCATAACCTGCTTCTTTATTAATACCTTGTAATGAATTTAATAATTCTTGGAAATTTGGCTGAATCCAAGAAAATCTATCTTTTCCAGATAAAATATTATAAAAGTATTCATCAGGGGACATTGATGTAATATTTTTTGATGGTAATTCATCGTTCCAATAATAGTATAAACTCATATTATCATAAACCCACTCGTTAATTGCTTCATTTGAGCCACTCTTATATTCAATTGGTTCAGGCTCATCTTCTTTACAAGCCACTAAAATTGCTGACATTGCGATAATAAGAGATAATAGTTTAAATGTTTTCATGTGTATATAAATGTTTTTTAGTTACCACATGGAATAGTTCAGCCGTTAGCAAAACCTAAAACCATCACATTTCCTTTTAATATTCATGCTCGGTTGGTATGCTGCGTTTATGACTATTTCATGTGTATATTCTTTATTTTTGTGTGGCCACAAACTGTGCCGCCTTAACAGTTTGGAATTAGTGATAAATATTCCTACCATAAAGGCAAGCTATCTGGCGGTTAGCCCTGACAGCTACCGGACATCGCCTGGAAAATTTATGCTCATTTCATGTCCAAAGAAGCATTTTATCTAAAGGTACTTTGGCTTTAATTAGAATTTCTTTCTCAATGTTAATAGCCGGTGTCTCATTTTTTAAGCAATTGTATAGTTTTTGTAAGGTGTTCACCTTCATATAAGCACATTCACTGCAAGCGCATGTGTTATCTTCATGAGTGGGCGCAGCAATTAATATTTTATCAGGGGCCTCTTTTTGCATTTGGTATAAAATGCCTGCTTCAGTAGCAATAATAAAATTTTTAACCGGACTCTTCTTTACATAATCAATCATCTTCCGGGTGGAGCCCACAAATTCAGCAATTTTCAGTATATGTGTCTCTGATTCAGGGTGGGCTATTACTTCAGCAGGAAAATGTTCCTTCATAAGATGAATCAGCTTATCAACAGAAAAAGCCTCATGTACAATGCAGGCCCCGTTCCATAATACCAAATCCCTACCTGTTTTCTCAATCAAATACTTTCCCAGGTTGGCATCAGGAGCAAAAATTATCTTCTTATTAGCAGGAATATTGGCAATAATGGATTCTGCATTGGAGGAAGTACATATTACATCGCTCATGGCTTTTATTTCAGCGGAGCAATTTATGTAAGTGACTACTATGTGGTCAGGGTGTGCAGCAATAAATTTTTTAAATTCATCCGGCGGGCAATTATCTGCCAGCGAGCACCCTGCTGATAAGTCCGGTAGCAACACCAGCTTTTCAGGGTTTAATATTTTTGCCGTTTCAGCCATAAACTTAACACCTGAAAAAACAATAATATCCTGCCCTGCTTCTTTTGCTTTACGCGATAAATCCAAGCTGTCGCCCACAAAATCTGCCACTTCTTGTATTTCTTTCTCCTGATAATAATGGGCTAGAATAAGCGCATTTTTTAATTTGGCTAATTCTCTTATTTCCTCTTTCAGGTCTTGCTTTGTTGATAAGACAAACATAAAATTTGATGCTTTTAAAATTTTCTTAAATAAGAATAGCCTGTTCTTTATTTGTATATTCTTAAGCAAAATTAAAAAGTAACTAGCGCAAAACTCTTGACTAAGTTCAGGTTTTCAGTTGAGAAAAGTCATAGTATTTTAAAGGCTTGCATCTACATCTTAAATGCAACCAAATAAAATAACTAAAAAGGCAACTTTGTTAAATCCACATTGCCACCACATAAAATCACCCCTGCTTTTTTCCCTTTTAGCTGCTCTCTAGCTTTGATAAGGGCTGCAAAAGGAACGGCACCTGAAGGCTCAACTACTAATTTTAGATATTGAAAAACGAGCTTCATTGCAGCTATAATTTCATCATCGGTAACTGTGATTATGTCCTTAATATATTTTTGTATAATAGGAAAGTTTCTTTGGCCAACAGAAGTTCTTAGTCCGTCTGCAATAGTACTCGGGTACTCCATCGGAATTATTTTTCCAGCTTTCCACGAGCGGTAGGCATCATCTGCACCTGTTGGTTCCGCTCCATATACTGGTATTTTATGGCCAAAATACTGAGAGGCCAATAATGTTCCGGACATTAAACCACCACCACCGATAGGGGCGAAAATACTACTTAAGTGGTCGGTATCCTCAATTAATTCTTTTGCGGCAGTGGCTTGTCCTGCAATCACATCATAATTATCATAAGGGTGAACAAAGGTAGCACCTGTTTTAGAAATCACATCCTTGAGGCTGCTTTCACGAGCCGCTAAAGTTGATTCACAAAAAATTACCTCCGCACCATATTGCTTTACAGCTGCTACCTTTACCTCCGGGGCATTTTGGGGCATTACAATATAAGCCGGGATTTCACATAATTTTGCCGCTAAGGCTAGGGCCTGGGCATGATTTCCGGAGGAATGAGTGGCCACGCCTTTTTTAAGCTGTTCTTTTGTAAGTGATAACACGGCATTGCAAGCCCCCCGCATTTTAAAAGCTCCCACCTTTTGTAAATTTTCAGCCTTAAAATATACTTTAAGACCCAACATCTCATTAATTTGAGAGGAAGTAAATACTGGGGTCCTGTGAATAAAACTGTGTATTCTTTCTTCGGTATCCTCTATATTTTGTGCAGTTGGAACATCTTTTAATAGCATTCGGTAAATTTTTAGTTAAATTGATTATATTTCTGAAATAAAATAAGATACTATGCAATTTAAAAAGTTTTCCCAGTTATTCCTCTTTCTTATCCTACCTCTTATTTGGACTGCTTGTTCGGATGATGAGATTAATCCTAATGAAGAACCTTCTTTTGATCATATTGTTAGTTATGAGTTAATTGACAATATTTCCAAAGACGAAATCAACTCCAGGTTTAATAATTCTCCTTTAGCGTCAGGATTTGTTAATTTTGATGTAAAGGCTTATAAATTAACTTACATGACACCCTACTTTGATGGTACAGAAGTTGAAGCGTCTGGATTGGTTTTAATTCCTCAGGTGTCAGGTTCTGTAAAACCTACTAGCTTTCAGCATAGTACATTGGCTAAATCCACAAACCTTGAAATAGATCGGGAACATAGAGCCCCGTCTTACTTGTCTTCGGAAAGCGCGGAAATATATTTATCTGCGGTATTATATGCTTCTAACGGCTATATGATTTCTGCTGCTGATTATATTGGCTATGGCAGCACTTCGGATATGTTTCATCCATACGAACATGCAGAATCAGCGGCAATAGTAAGCTTTGATATGTTAGTTGCCGCTAAAGAATTAGCGAAGTTTTTAGAAGTTAAAATGACTAATGACTTGTTTTTATTAGGCTATTCACAAGGGGGTAATTCTACCATGGCTTTACATAAGTATATAGAAGAAAACCATGCTTCCGAATTTACAATTACCAGAAGTGCAATGGGAGCCGGAGCTTATCATAAATCAGCAGTTGGAGATTATATTTTTAACTCACAGGAGCCGCTAGGTTTACCTATTACTTTATATTTATGGGTGTTGGATTCATATGATAGAATTTACCTTCAAAATGGAATGGACTACTATCTTAAGGAGCAGTATGC
Organism: Marivirga sp.; assembly: GCA_041642185.1. Lineage (GTDB taxonomy): Bacteria > Bacteroidota > Bacteroidia > Cytophagales > Cyclobacteriaceae > Marivirga. Next base: position 1,019 of record JBEPWY010000302.1, on the reverse strand, counting down.
CACAGAAGTGACAACTAATGGTTATTTTGCTATTTCTAATACCAATCCTCTGGAAATCTTCACCGATGGTTTTATTGCTGATATTAATAACCCCTCAAGTGGCTTCCGCCAGGCATTAGCTGACAATGATATCCATGACTGGAAAGCCATTGCCCCGATTAAATTATTCCATAGCAGAGATGACGGATTAGTCCCTTATTTTAACTCAGCTGTTGCTTATGATAATATGAAGGCAAAAGGTAGCACGGATATATTACTTGAAACATATGACTTTCCTGAGACTTTTGATCCGAATGATATTCATGGTGCTGCCGGAGCGAGATTTTTTACTGATGTTATTTCTGTTTATTTCCAATATGGATTATAAAAACTGATATTCTTTATTAATCCGTTTATCCCCCATATCATAACTGATGAGAAATGGAAACAATAATTGTAGATGATGATGAAATGACGGTCTTCTTAAATGAAGTTTTCATAAAAGAAAATAAATTTCATCATGCACCACATACTTTTTATCACGGCAAAAGTTTTCTCGATTATCTCCTGAAAAACTACAACCCTAATGAAAACTATTGTGTTTTTTTGGATATTAACATGCCTATAATGAATGGATGGGAATTTTTGGAAGCAATTAATAATGAGAATATAAAAAGCAATATTTATGTGGTTATACTTACTTCCTCAGTTAATAGGGTTGATAGAGAAAAAGCAAAAGGATACCCACAGGTAATTGATTATTTAGAAAAACCTTTGAGTGAAAGTAAATTGAATCTGCTAAAGAAGAATGCTCGTTTAAGTTCTCTGTTTCAATAAGTTATTTGTTAATTAAGTTTTATCCTTACAAACTGTAACTGTATATATTTAACTTTAAAAGATGCAAAAAATAGCTATACAAGGAGTTAGAGGAGCATTTCATGAAGCGGCTGCCATAAGATATGCCGGAGACAATATAGAGTTGGTTGAATGTGTGACTTTTCGTGATTTATGCAAATCGCTTAAATCTCAAGAAGCCGATA
>JBEPWY010000301.1:0-4835 GCA_041642185.1 Marivirga sp. | reverse complement strand
TTAGGTAAACAATGTGATTACAGTTTGTAGTATCAAGTGCTTCTACAAAATTTTGTGATGTTTCTTGTTCCAACTCATGAAAATCTGCAGATGAACTACCCAAAGAATGGATTAAATAATAAGCAGCATCAATATTTTTTGGTAGTTTTTTTAAATCTTCAGGGTTTAATAAATCCGCTTCAAAAAATTCAACTTTCTTTGCTAGATTATCCTCTATTTCTATCCTGCGTTTATCCCTTACAAGACATACCACATCATGACCTTTCATGATTAATACAGGTAATAATCTTCTTCCGATATATCCGTTAGCACCGGTTAATAATATTTTCATATCTACACAACATTGTTAAATAAAAAAAGTTAGATATAAACAACACTACTTAAAAGTATATTATTAAGTAATATAATTATATTTTATTATAAGGGATCACCAATTTTATTTATATTAACACTAAATTACCTTTATACCTACATTATGACTATATCATTTTTTAATCCTGGGAATTCTGAAAAGCCTGATGATTCGTTGAGGGTATTACTGGTAGGGAATAATCCTATTGAAATGAGCCGTATATTCAATGAATTGCACACATTAAAAGGAAAAATATTAAGAATAGATACTTCTTTTTCTGACGATGACACTATTAAAAAAATAATGTTGCAAGACTTGAACTGCATAATTATTGATGATAATTTAGGAATTAACCCATTAAAAAGTTTAATTAATAAAATTAATCTATTGGGCAAAGAAGCTTTAACTATTACTTTGTTAAAAACAAAAAACTCGCAGGAAGTTATTAGCGGAGTTCAGGATTATTTATTGAAAGAATCAATAACACCTGAAAGAATTTATCTTTCCTTAAAAAATGCAATTAAGTTTAGAAAAACTCAGAAGTATCTTAAAATTAAATATTATACTGGTAAAAAGAGACTTAAAAGAATGTTTATATAAACTCTTTCAAATGAAAGGATGTCATAACAACTTCATCATTTCTTTTCACCTTTAATTTTATTTTTTTACCCGCTTTCTTACTTAAGATTCTGTTAATTTCAGACAAAGTTAAATCTTTACTATTAACACCATTTAATGAAATTATTATGTCTTTGGGGCGAATACCAGCATCATAGGCAGGAGTATTTTCTCTTACCGCTTCAATCTCATAATAGGGTGATAAAAATATTTCTCCTTTTGCTATCACCCTCATTCCACTCATATCATAATCGAAATCCTTTTTGAAGACACTGTTTTTTTTAAAATATAATTTTTCATTTCGGTAATCAAAAAACAAATGAAATCGCTTTAGTATTTCCCCACCTATGGCTCCGTGTCGTCCGGTAATCTCTATTACATCATTATAGGTTCCTGTATCCGGAAACCTGCTTATCACATCCTCCAGAACATAGGGGCCAAGCTGTATATTTTTGACTCTTCCCACATGGCCTTCAATAGTTCCTGCAATTCCTGCACCTAATATATCTCGTACATTTTTGTCAGGTATTTTAATATTTTTACTGCTATTTTGATGTAACATCAAACCTTGAGAGGCACCTGTATCTATTAACAATTTGGATAATACCCTCACAGAATCTTCTAATAAAACAGGGGCATAAATGTAAGCTTTGGAATTTTCAACATTCAAATCTATAGAACTATACCAGAAAAGTTTCCGCTTAAATTTTAAGGGGTCATAAAAGGTTAAATTTTCATTTTTATAGTCAATTTTAACAATAAATTTATGGAATAAATCATAACCTAATATGCCATGTATTTTTACTCCCAAAGTTTCTTCTAGCTTTAGATAATCTTCTTTCAAAACTAAGAGTGGGATATTATTGCCATCCATGCCTTTTAAAAAGATGGATACACTATTTACAATATAGGCTTCAACCTCTTTGCCTCCTGCCGCTCCAATTAAGCTTATTTTTCTATCCGGCTGAATATCCAAAACATCACTATAAATTTTATCAATCAGAACCGTGTTTGTTACGCCTGTATCAACAATAAATTTTAATGGAATTACCCCTTGAAATAAAACATCCACCACGATAAGATTACTGTACGTTTCAAAAGGGATAATTATTTTTCTCTTATCATCATTTATCTCAAAGCCATATTTATTGATTTGAGCAATTGAATTGTATCTTGGGGGAAGAAACAATACCAGCATTAAAAGAGTAAAAACAGAGTACTTACTAAACATAAAAGTTAATTATCCCATTAATATGAGAAATATACAAAATTACATTGAACATACTAACCTTAAACCTACTGTAACATCCAACGAAATTGAACAATTAGTGGTTGATGCGCAAAACAACAAATTGTTTGGCATTTGTGTCCCTCCATTTTGGGTAAAAAAGGCAAAACGAGATATTGGACAATCAGGCATTCAATTAGTAACTGTGATTGGTTTCCCTTTGGGGTATCAAATGAGCCATACGAAAGAAGCTGAAATGTATCAGGCTATTAAGGATGGGGCTGATGAGCTAGATATGGTTATCAATATTTCTGCTTTAAAATCTGAAATGATATGGCCTAAAATTGAAATAGCCAAACTGGGTAAAATAGCCCATGAAAATGGAAAAATTCTGAAAGTAATTATAGAAACAGCTTATTTAAATGAAAAGGAAATAGTAGAACTTTGTAAAATATCAGCAGATGCCGGTGCTGATTTTGTTAAAACTTCAACTGGCTTTGCTCCTGAGGGCGCCAAGGTGGAAGATATTATTTTGATGAGAAAATCGTTACCTGAACATGTAGGTATAAAAGCCAGTGGCGGAATCAAAAACTATGAGCAGGCACTGGCATTAATTGAGGCGGGTGCCGATAGAATAGGTACATCCAATGGTCCGACCTTAGTAAAAATTAGTTAGCGTTTAATTATAAAACAAATGCTGGCCAAGTGTTGATCAGGCAATTTTCATAGGTACAATTCCCTTATATTTATAGATTTTTAATCCGAAATGTTCTGAAATAAAGTTTTTGAGACGACTAAAGGCCAATTGAGACTGTCGATCTTCCGGATAGAAAATGGCGGTTTCCAATACTGCTTTTAGGAAATTCTTAGATTTCGAAAAGTCAATGATCCAATTTGTAAAGGCTTCTTTCCAATCATCCTGATATTTTTCAATATGATCTCTGCCATCAAATAAGAGCTCAAGTTGATTGGAGCTAAACTTGTAGCGGTAAACTCCAGCCATTTGTTCGTAAAGTTCAGAAAGCTCTTCCAGATGATAATTCTCTGTTTTAAGCATTTTCTCAACAGAGGCATCCAATAAGCCTAAAGGATTATAGCGTACAAGGTATATCTCCTTCACAATTTGCACCAATTGGTTGAGCAAATCATGTTTTACTTCAAGCTGGGCTTGTTCCAGCAAATAATTTTTATCAAAAGGAAAAAATTTACGCTTCATTCAGAGATTTTTGACAAAGATAGGGCATTAATATAAAAATGGAACAATTATTTCACATTTTACTAATGTCGGATACCACACTCTTTACAAAATTTCATTTTATCTGGCGCTCTTTTTTTGGGTTTCCTTTTATGACCAAAGTAGGATGGGTCTGAATACTGTGGCTTTTGCATTTCCTTTTCCTTCTTTCTTGCTTCTTTGGCATTTCTTTTCATCCGCTCTTCGTATTCCACGATCAGCTGATCTCCAAATGGAGATTTTTTCTTTTTCTTGAAAAGACCAAAAAACACCCTTTGTTCCTTTTGAGGGGATTTTCCGTAATTCCTTCTATCTTCTTCAGGGTTTAAACTGGAAGGGTTCTGCTGTTGGTTTTGATATCCTGACTGACTAATCTGTTTTTTAGAACAGGAGGTCATTATCAATACACCAAATATGAATAATAGTGATTTCCTTATCATAGATTTCTTTAACGTAGAAGGATGCAAATATTGTGTTTTTAATACTTCATTAAAAAAATTATGAACATATATGTAAGGTAATTGTATATTTAAGCTGTTATCAAAAATTATAAATCTTGGAAAATCTTAATTTAAATATACCTTATCAAAAATTCGATTCTTTCGAATCGCTTCCTGAGCCTCATAAAAAGTTATGGAACAAAGCACTGGAGGCAAGAAAATATTCGTATTCCCCCTATTCAAATTTCACGGTGGGCAGTGCTATTGAGCTTGCCAGTGGAGAAATAATTACCGGAACTAATCAGGAAAACGCTTCATTTCCGGCTGGCTTATGTGCAGAACGAGTGGCTATGTACAGAGCAGGCATTCAGGCTCCGAAGGAAAAATTTGTACGAATAGCCATTTGCGCTACCAAAGCTCATGAAGAAATTTTACAAAGTGCTCCTCCCTGTGGCGGTTGCAGGCAGGTGATGCTGGAATTTGAAAAAAGGCATCAGCAAAATTTTGAATTACTATTTACCGATGTTGATGGAAATTTCATATTGATAAACAGTCCCAGCGACTTATTCCCCTTTTCTTTTGTTTTTTAATTCCTGATCAATTTGGCATCAAAGATATCACCTATTAAATCAATGATGCTCATAATCTGATTTGAAGCAGAATTTCCCAAGCTTTAATGTAAGTAGGGTATTCTCATGTGAATAATTAAAAATAAATAGTAGATTAAACGTTTAAAGGCTTCAAAATTATTTGAAGCCTTTTAATTTTGTAGTTATGGAAACCAAAAAATGGATTTTTGAAGCTTCTCCTGACTCAGAAGCTGTTGATCAATTGTCGGAAGCTATCAATGTAAATCCGGTTTTATGCCAAATATTACAACAAAGAGGCATAAGCTCATTTGATGAGGCTAAATATTTTTTCCGCCCTTTATTGGACAACCTTCATGATCCCTTTCAGATGAAG
>JBEPWY010000300.1:0-4840 GCA_041642185.1 Marivirga sp. | reverse complement strand
AAGTAATAAATTATATTTCTTTCATTTATTAATTACTCTTTTAGTGTGCACTACTTTAACAAGTTGTGTCACAAGCAAAAAGGCCAAAATCAGAGAAAGAAAATTAGACACCATAATATCCACAGCCAGATCATTTATAGGTACACCTTATAAATGGGGAGGAGTAAACCGATCCGGAATGGATTGTTCTGGCTTATTGTACGTTAGTTTCAAATCGGGTGGCACGACAATCCCCCGCACATCGGCAGAACAGAGTAAAACCGGAGGCAGGGTAAAATTTAGAAAACTTAAAAAAGGTGATTTGGTTTTCTTCGCGATGGGCAAAAGAAGAAGAAAAATCACCCATGTGGGTATGGTTACCGAGGTTAGAGGCAAAAATGACGTACGGTTTATACATGCTTCCAGCAGCCTTGGAGTGATAGAAACAAATATTTATACCGATTATTACACAAATAAATTCAGGAAAGCCCGTAGATATTTTTAAGATTGGTTTTTTTTCCTAGATTTGCATGCCCATTAACTGGGGCATTAGCTCAGCTGGCTAGAGCGCTTCGCTGGCAGTGAAGAGGTCATCGGTTCGACTCCGATATGCTCCACATTAAGGCTACTCATTTTGGGTAGCTTTTTTTGTTCATTTCATTCAAAATTTTTATCTCTAATATGGTTAAAAAGATGATCACAACTGGTAAAAATATCAGATGACCAACTGAGTGAGAATTAGATTTGGATTTTATTATAATTTGCAGACCCTTCAATTATAAATATTTTTTTTTATTGCTTCAAAGAATGATCAAGAGCAAAATTTTTACATTTTAAAATGAATTAATAAAGCACGCAGCATTAATTAGCCAAATTATAGAAGATGGTTTTAAACTCTTCAAAAGTAACATTAAAACATCCAACTTCCGTGCGAATAAGATTTTTAGTAGTTATTACCACAAATTTAATTATTTACTTATTTCTCTCATAACATTTTACATATCAAGTACTTAAGCTAAGTTTCTTGACTTTGATCAAATTTTATTATGTAAGGTTTTATCTAAAAATATTACTTTTTTTATGTCTTTTTAACTGAAATAATTAACTTCCCTTCAATTTAACACAAACAATTAGTAAAATCTGATAAAATGGCTAAACTCAAGAATATTATCCTGCAACTTTCTGATGCTGATTATCAGGCAATATATGAGTCTCTATCCACAGGAGGTGCGGATAAATCAGCCTATTTATTAAAGTCAATGCGTGAGAGCCACTCCGGTGACCATACATTAATGAATGAGCTGGAGGTAAACACTAATGCATATTACACTTTACGTTCTCGACTGAATCAAAAAATAGAAGAATATTTACTACAGCAAATGGAAAATCCTCGCACGGATATTCTAAAAAAAGTTGCAAATATTAACGAAATTTTATTTACTAAGAAGAAGGCTATTGCCATTGCTACGCTTAAAAAATTAGAGAAAGAATTAATTGATTATGATTTATCTAATGAATTAACTGTAGTTTATAAGGCACTTAAAAAGTTACACCATAATACTGAAGAATATTTTCAATACAGCCAGTTATACAACAAACATGTGGCCTACATGCTGGCTGTTGACAAGGCGGAAGATTTACTAAGCAGTTATTTTATAAAATTTGGGAACTACTCTCTTACAGGAGACAGTGTAAATAAGCTTGAATTGGAGCTTATGAATAAGGAGATGGCAAATATTTGCCGTATCTATGATTCTCACCGTCTTTATATTTACAAAAACTGTATGAATATTTATCATAGGTTATTTGTGGAAGAAGATGAGTCTAATGCAGATCTTGAACCAATAGAGGATATTCTGAATAGAGCAGAAGATATATTTGCTTTATATAGTCTGGATTCCATTTATTTCCATTTAAAACTAGTTTATGAGTTTCTGAAACTGGAATACTACAACCATTACACACTTTTCAGAAAAGGGGACAATTATTATGAAGAGGTGAATGAATCATGCGATACATTTCTTTCTAATTTTACATTATATACTTATCCTGCACAGTTTTTAATAACTAAAATAGAAAGAAGTAAAAGATTATCTGATGCGCTTCCTCTATCTGAAGAAAATCAGGCGATTTTTCAGGACTTTGAGCCTGACAAAGATAATTTACCACAGTACATTACCTATGTGACTTATAGGGCAATGAGTTGCTATTTCGATAATAAATATGATGAGGCGGCAAAATGGTTTAATAATTTGTTAAACGATGTAAGCCTTAAAAAATATCAGAATGCCCAATTAGAGATTAAGACTCTTTTGGCTTTACAATACTGTTTAGTAAAAGATTATGAGTTATTTAACCAACTTATTAATAGTATTCAAAGACAAATAAGAATATTAGGGAAAGACAATTGTGCGAATATTCAGTTGTTAAATAAAATCATGAAAATTTCATTAAGCGAATCGAAACGCAATAAAATGGAAAAAATTGGAGAGATGGCTAAGGTGTTTAATGCTTTAAAACCTGAACAACACTTCTCACCAACTTTATTAATCAGTATCAATGATGAGCTAATTAATAAATTAGCCTAAAATAATTTAATGGACTTATTAAATAGATAAGTCCATTAAACTTTCCTGAGAAAGAGGTTTATTCAAATACTTCTTAACAGATTCGTACTTCTTTGACTTGCTCACATCCTGCGGATTAATAGAAGATGTCAGCATGATAATTTTACACTTACTGATGGTGGTGTCTTTTAATTTATTGAATTCTTCCAGAAACTGAAAACCATCCATTAACGGCATATCAATATCTAAGAAAATAACATCAGGAAGAACACTTTCTACAATATCCTTTTCTAATTGCTCAATATTTTTCAAAAATTCAATAGCACTTTTTGCACCTGTATGGGTGTAAATATAATCCGATAGATGGGCTGCTTCAACCATTTTTTGATTTATCAGATTATCAATTTCATTGTCATCAATCAACATGACAGAGTGATATTTACTCATAATTAAGAGATTTTAATTGGATGCTTTAATTTAGTAAAAAAACAACAAAGGATAAAAACATTTCAATATAGAAAATGCACCTGAATAATCAGGTGCATTTTCGAAAAAAGATTAAATATCAAATTTAATTCCTTGAGCCAAAGGCAAAGAGTCACCATAATTCAGTGTGTTTGTCTGACGTCTCATGTATGCTTTCCATGCATCAGAGCCTGACTCACGTCCTCCACCTGTTTCTTTTTCTCCGCCAAAAGCACCACCTATTTCAGCACCGGATGTACCAATATTCACATTGGCAATTCCACAATCGGAACCGGAACCTGATAAGAATTGATGAGCTTCGCGCATATTGTTTGTCATTATAGCAGAAGAAAGACCTTGTCTCACTCCATTTTGAAGCTTAATGGCGTTATCAACTCCTCCGCTATATTTCATTACGTATAAAATAGGGGCAAAAGTTTCTTCCTGTACAATTGAATAACTATTTTCTGCTTCAATTACAGCAGGCTTTACATAACACCCACTTTCATAAGCTTCTCCTGAAAGTACTCCTCCTTCAATAAGGACTTTACCACCTTCAGCTTTGGCTCTCTCAATTGCTTTCTCATAAGCTTCTACAGCTTGCTTATCAATTAAAGGACCCACATGATTTTTCTCATCCAAGGGATTACCTATTTTTAATTGCTGATAAGCACCTTTCATTTTAGTGATCAATTCATCATAAATATCTTCATGAACAATTAACCTTCTGGTAGAAGTACATCTTTGTCCGGCAGTACCTACTGCGCCGAACACTCCACCTATTAATGAGATTTTAAGATCTGCATCGGGTGTAATAATCATAGCGTTGTTACCGCCTAATTCCAAAATAGACTTTCCTAAACGGGCAGCTACTGCTTGTCCCACTATTCTACCCATTCTTATAGAACCGGTTGCAGAAATTAAAGGAATTCTTTCGTCTTTAGTCATCCACTCACCTACTTTGTAATCTCCGTTGATTAAACAAGAGATACCTTCAGGCATATTATTTTCTTTAAGCACACCTGCAATGATATTCTGACATGCAATACCTGTTAAAGGTGTTTTTTCTGATGGCTTCCATACACATACATCACCTGCTACCCAGGCTAATGCTGTATTCCAGCTCCATACAGCAACGGGGAAATTAAATGCAGATATTATACCTGTAATCCCTAATGGATGCCATTGTTCTTGCATATGATGCTCTGGTCTCTCCGATTTTATGGTTAAGCCATGTAACTGACGAGAAAGGCCTACTGCGAAATCACAGATATCAATCATTTCCTGTACTTCACCTAAACCTTCCTGGAAAGATTTACCCATTTCGTAAGACACCAATCTTCCTAAAGGATCCTTTAACTCTCTTAGTTTCTGGCTGAATTGTCTTACAATTTCACCTCTCATTGGAGCAGGCATTACGCTCCACTCTTCAAAAGCTGACTGAGCTTTTTGAATAACTTTGTCGTATCCTTCTTTTGTAGTAATTCCAACAGAAGCTATTTCAGCCCCGTCTACCGGCGAAACTGATGATATCGATTCAGATGAATCCATCCATTCACTACCCGTTGAAGTTCCTTTATTACTTTTTTTGACACCTAGTTGTTCTAATGCTTTAGTGATGCCGTACTCTTGTTGAATGCTCATAAATTAAGTATTTCTTAATAAAAATGTTTGATTAATAATTACTTTCTGCGTGAAATTATTGATAATTACAAAAATGCAGTTTTTTAAATGATATTAAAAGGAAAAAGGCATCTGTTACAGACGCCTTTTCAATTATTACTATATTATTTTGTTTTAAGCTAAAGTGCCTCTTACCAACCCATTCC
>JBEPWY010000299.1:0-4908 GCA_041642185.1 Marivirga sp. | reverse complement strand
CTAAAAGTATTTCCATCAGCACCGATCATGCGATTAACCCTTTCCATATCTCCTTGGGTTTTAATTAAAGCACCAATTCCTTCCAGCCCTTCAATCTTTTTAACAGCTTCTTTAGGCGAAATATTGCTCATATATTTTAGCCAGTTTAGTATCTCACGCGTAGTAGGAGCTCTTTCCAGGCCTAATCTTCTTAAATGGTAGAAAACGTCCAATGCCACCTTCACTACTTTTTCATCTAGTTTTGGATGGTGCTTTTCAATAATTTTCCCCATCACATCTTTATCAGGGAAACCAATATAATGATAAATGCACCTTCCTTTAAAGGCTGCGGGTAACTCTTGCTCACGATTGGAAGTAATGACAATGGCCGGCATTTCCTCTTCTGAAATCTCTACCACTTCGCCAGATTCCGGCATAATGAATTTTCTATGGCTGAGAGCATACAATAAGTCATTCGGGAATTCCCTTGGCGCTTTGTCTATTTCATCGATCAATAATACCGAATGGGGTTTACCATAGGCAATAGCGGCCGGACCTTTTACTACATAATCCCCAAGTGTTTCAGGATTTCTGTTGCCCGTAGTTAAAGTACTTTCCAAACCTTTTTCCTCCCTCTGCGCATTCAGTATTTCAATTTGAGAATCACGCAAGTATTTCACATGGTCAAAGCGGGCCACAAATTGTTCTATATTACTTTTAGAACCTACAGGATAAACCTCCAGGTCCAGCCCGCGATCTTTTGCGTAATGGATTGGAAGATCTGTTTTACCGGTTCCCGGTTCGCCCTCAATTAGAAGTGGCATTCCTAATGAGCGGGCCATGTGAAAAGCCTGGGCCAGTGAGGGGTCGCATAAATATTTGTCTGATCCTGTCCAATGAGTTGTTTCTGCCATAGGTATATAAAAACTTTTAATTAACTATTAGTTCAATAACTATGGCAAATATCCAATTGTTTGGCGAAAGAGCAATGTTAAAGCAGTATTTAAAATCCTTACTTTTTTAAAAATCAACTTAAAAATTGTTCATAATTTAATAAATTAAATCAATGTGAGATCTCTGATAAATTTAATTTTTACGTAAATACTTCTAATACATCTATCTCGAGTATTATAGATATTATCTATATACCCATAATTAAATTCGATTTTTTCAATAATAAATAAAGTAGTATTATTACTGTATTATCATTTTCTAAATTTTATGTTATGAAAAAACTACTATTATTTTCCTGTTTGTTAGCAATAAGCGCATTGGTTTTGGGCTGCCAGGATAAAAATAACGACAAAGCCTATTCAGAGGCAGACGCTCATTCTGGAGCCACTAAAAGCACAATGGACAATAAAGGAACAGCAAATTGGTGGCCTAACCAATTAGATCTTAGCATGCTCCGCCAGCATTCTCAAAAATCTACTCCGCTTGCTGTAGATTTTAATTATATCGAAGAATTTAACAGCCTGGATTATGCGGCTTTAAAAGAAGATATTAGGGCTTTAATGACAGATTCACAAGATTGGTGGCCTGCAGATTATGGTCACTATGGTCCGTTCTTTATCAGAATGGCATGGCATAGCGCCGGTACTTACCGTAGCGCAGATGGCCGTGGCGGCTCCCGCTCAGGTCAGCAACGTTTTTCCCCATTAAATAGCTGGCCGGACAATGGTAATTTAGATAAAGCAAGGAGGTTATTATGGCCTGTAAAGCAAAAATACGGCAATAAAATTTCCTGGGCCGATTTAATAGTGCTTACCGGAAATGTGGCTCTGGAAGATATGGGTTTTCAAACCATTGGGTTTGCGGCAGGAAGAGAAGATGTATACCAACCTGATATGGATGTTTACTGGGGCTCTGAAAAAGAATGGTTAGGTGATGACAAAAGATATTCCGGTGAGCGCGAATTAGAAGATCCATTGGCAGCTGTACAAATGGGTTTAATTTATGTAAACCCGGAAGGCCCGGGTGGTAATCCTGATCCGGTATTGGCAGCGCACGACATCCGTGCAACATTTGGTAGAATGGGCATGAATGATGAAGAAACCGTTGCATTGATTGCGGGGGGACACACATTAGGTAAAACCCATGGCGCAGGCCCCGCAGATAATGTAGGTGCTGCTCCGGAAGCTGCAGAAATGGAAGAGCAGGGCTTTGGATGGAAAAGCAGCTATAAATCAGGTAAGGGTGCTGACGCCATTACTTCAGGCTTAGAGGTTACCTGGACTTCCACTCCTGCTAAATGGAGCTATGATTATCTGAATTTCCTTTTTAAATACGATTGGGAACTAACCAAAAGCCCTGCAGGTGCACACCAGTGGGTAGCAATAAACCCGGAATCAATGGTTCCTGATGCATTTGATTCTACCAAAAAGCATAAACCTACTATGCTTACTACTGATTTATCTTTAAAATTTGACTCTGCCTACGCTAAAGTCTCTCGTAAATTCCTGGAGAACCCTGAATTATTCAATGAGGCTTTTGCAAAAGCATGGTTTAAATTAACGCACAGAGACATGGGGCCTAATACTACTTATTTAGGTCCGGAAGCACCAAAAGAAGATTTTATCTGGCAAGATCCTATTCCTGCTGTTAATCATGAATTGGTTAATGCACAGGATATTGCGAGCTTAAAATCAGAAATATTAAATTCCGGTTTATCTATAAGTGAAATGGTGACTACTGCCTGGGCTTCCGCTTCCACTTATCGTGATTCTGACAGAAGAGGTGGTGCTAATGGTGCTAGAATTCGTTTAGCTCCTCAAAAAGATTGGGAGGTTAACAATCCTGAACAATTGCAAAAGGTATTAGCTACACTTGAGAAAATCCAGAAAGACTTCAATACAAAATCAAAAAGCAAACAAGTTTCTATAGCTGATCTTATTGTATTAGCCGGAACAGCCGGTGTTGAAAAAGCAGCAAACAATGCTGGTTATGCCGTAACAGTGCCTTTTACAGCCGGACGTATGGATGCGACACAAGCACAAACTGATATTGAATCGATGAATTTGCTAGAGCCAATGGCAGATGGGTTCCGTAACTATTTAAAAACACGTTATACCATCTCTACGGAGGAATTATTGATTGACAAAGCACAATTGCTTACTTTAACTCCACCTGAAATGACGGTTCTATTAGGTGGTATGCGCTCTTTGGGTGCAAATTATGACGGCTCTTCACATGGGGTTTTTACCGCAGACAAAAACCAGCTGAGCAACGATTTCTTTGTGAACCTTTTGGACATGAGTACTGAGTGGAAAGCTACTGATGATACCAAGGAGAAATTCGAAGGCAAAGACAGAAAAACCGGAGCTTCCAAATATACAGCGACCCGTGCTGATTTAGTCTTCGGTTCACATTCTGAACTAAGAGCTTTAGCTGAGGTTTACGCTCAAGACGATTCTAAAGAGATGTTTGTAACAGACTTTGTGGTGGCATGGAACAAGGTGATGAACCTCGATAGGTTTGATTTAGTCTATCAGTAAGCAGGTTTAAATGAAATATATGCCTGATCATTATAGAAAGTAAATTTTAAATCAAAAGCCGGTTCGCAAGTTCTGGCTTTTGTTTTTTCAGTCTTAAGCACGTCCCTGATTATTGAGAAATATTTTTCAATACTGGATTAAATGAAGTCCACAATTCCTTCAGAACAATTAACAACCAATTCCGTTCTTTTGAAGTTAAGGAAAGTTTATATGTTCTTATAAACAACTTCGCTTCATCTGATTTTAAAGAAAATAATTTCCTCCTTAAAAATACACTTTTATGAAAGCCGTATATATCAATCACTATGGATCTGCAGACGATTTAAAAATTGATGATTTATCTCAGCCTGAGATAAACAAAAATGAGGTACTGGTAAGGATTCATGCTTCAGCTGTTAATCCAGTCGACTGGAAATTTCGCCAAGGGGATTTGAAATTTGTTACAGGTTTTAACTTTCCTATGAGGCTGGGGAAAGATTTGGCTGGCGAGGTAATTGAAACAGGTTCAGCAGTTACCAATTTTAAAGCAGGCGATCGTGTTTGGGGGCAATTAGGGGGTACGAATGGTGGTGCTTATGCCGAGCTTGTTGCGGCGCATCATAATTCTCTTGGGCTTATCCCTGAAAATCTAAATTTTAAAGAAGCAGCTTCAATTCCATTAGCAGGTCTTACTGCCTTACAAGCTTTACGCAATAAAGCTTCCGTAAAAAAAGGCGATAAAGTATTGATAAATGGCGCTTCAGGTGGTGTAGGCTCTTTAGCAGTTCAAATTGCAGTAGCTCTTGGTGCTGAAGTAACTGGTGTGTGCAGCGGGAAAAACGCTGAATTTGTAAAAAGCCTGGGAGCAGAAAATACCATTAACTATAAGGAGGAAGATTTTACTAAAAACAACAAAAAATATGATATTATTTTGGATTTTGTGGGAAATGTTAGCTTTGGGGAATGTAAAAATGTGCTTAACTCCAATGGTACCTATGTTACGGCTAATCCTAAACCATTAAAACTACTCCCGGATTTTATAACCTCCGTTTTTTCCGGTAAAAATCAAAAAGTAAGCAGTGATTCGTCCAAAACAGAAGTGTGGGTAATCCCTACCAACGAAGAGCTCGTTATTGCTATCGACACTGCGAAAATTGCACAAGCATCCGATCAATCTCCCTGGGTGTAACACAGATTTAAAACCCGTTCTACTTGATCATATCTTTTATTGAGAAGATCTCCTGTTTTTCGGCACTGACACCAAAACCTTCATCAAAAGGAAGATAAAGCACAGGAGAAGGACCGCGTTCTTCTTGGCCGAGAGTACCAATTGTATAATCAGAAGCTTCAGTAAAAAAAGATGAGGGGAAAATACTATATACATAACCAATCGAATCATTTCGATCAAATCCGCTTTCTTCACTCGCCCAATTATAAATTTCTCCATCCGAAGTAG
>JBEPWY010000298.1:0-4955 GCA_041642185.1 Marivirga sp. | reverse complement strand
ATCCAAGCAACCCTGCTACTATTGCAGAGAACGTAGGTGATAACGTAGGTGATGTGGCCGGAATGGGCGCAGATCTTTTCGGTTCTTATGTAGCCACTATATTAGCTTCCATGGTTTTAGGAAGAGAAATTATTTCTGATGATAATTTTGGAGGCATTGCCCCGATTTTATTACCAATGATTATCGCAGGTTTAGGATTGGTATTCTCTATTCTGGGCACATTATTCGTAAGAATTTCTAAAGAAACTGATAGTGTTCAGAAAGCATTGAACATGGGTAACTGGTCTTCCATTGTGCTTACAGCAATAGCCACTTATTTCCTTGTTGAATGGATGTTGCCTGATACAATGATTATCAGAGATTATGCATTTACAAGTATGGATGTATTCTGGGCAATTCTTACAGGGCTTATTGTAGGTGCCTTAATGAGTATTATCACAGAATATTATACAGCAATGGGCAGAAAGCCTGTTTTATCAATCGTAAAGCAATCAAGCACAGGTTCTGCTACTAATATTATTGCCGGATTGGCAGTAGGTATGCAATCAACAGTGTTACCTATATTGGTTTTAGCTACAGGTATTGTAGTTTCTTATACATTTGCTGGTTTATACGGTGTAGCTATTGCAGCTGCAGGAATGATGGCTACTACTGCTATGCAGTTGGCTATTGATGCATTTGGCCCTATTGCTGACAATGCAGGTGGAATTGCCGAAATGAGCGGTTTACCGGAAGAAGTTAGAGGCAGAACAGATAATTTGGATGCAGTAGGTAATACTACAGCAGCTGCAGGAAAAGGATTTGCCATTGCTTCAGCAGCCTTAACAGCTTTGGCTTTATTTGCCGCTTTCGTTGGTATTTCAGGAATCGATTCAATTGACATTTATAAAGCACCTGTATTGGCTGCACTATTTGTGGGTGGAATGATCCCTTACATCTTCTCCTCTTTAGCGATTGCCGCAGTGGGTAGAGCTGCTATGGATATGGTGGAAGAAGTAAGAAGACAATTCAGGGAATTACCGGGTATTATGGAAGGTACTACCAAACCAGAATATGAAAAATGTGTGGCTATTTCCACTAAAGCTTCTATCAGAGAAATGATTTTACCGGGTGCTATTGCTTTAATAGTTCCATTATTGGTTGGTTTTGGTTTTAAAGATGTTTTCCCTGATACTTCATCAGCCGAAATATTAGGAGGTTTATTAGCCGGTGTTACTGTTTCAGGTGTATTGATGGGAATTTTCCAGAACAATGCAGGTGGAGCATGGGATAACGCTAAAAAATCATTTGAAAAAGGTGTAATGATTAATGGTGTTATGGAGTATAAAGGATCAGAGGCTCATAAAGCGTCTGTTACAGGAGACACTGTTGGTGATCCATTCAAAGACACTTCAGGACCATCAATGAACATCCTTATTAAGTTAATGTCTATTGTTGCTTTGGTAATTGCACCTCATATTGCAGTAGTTGACCATGGTGCACAGGCTGACAATGTAAAGCAGGAAGTGAAAGAAATGGTATTGGATGCTAAAGGAAATATAGAAGCAGAAATATAATAAACTATAAAGCTGTTGAATCAGCTTTTATTCTAATTTAATTAAGGCTGTATCATGTAATTTGATACAGCCTTTTTTATTGTTTTTGCCGAAAATCATTTCTATTTTGCCGTCGCATAATTATATAAATTCAGGTAATGGCCGAAAAAGAGAAATATTCAGAAGAAGAGATAAAAAAAGGGAAAAGAAGAAGATCATTATCAGGCTACATCAGAATTGATTTCAAAACGCTTCAAGGTAGAATTACCATTGGCTTCCTTTTGATGGGAGTATTTGCCATCATTATGCTAATTAGTAGCCACACATCGTGGAACAAGCAAATGAATCAAGCCAAAGATTTGATCCAACTTAATAAAAACAGCAGTATTAAAGCTTCTGAAATACAACAACTGGTAGATCTTACACACATTCTTTCATTCCGTTTTTTAACCACAAATGACAATTTCTTTAAAGAAGATGTGGAAAACCGATGGAACAACAATGTTTATCCTATTCTTAATAAATTAGACAGTCTTACTGGCAATATAGAGAATGAAAATGTAAACACATATGTAGAAAAGCTTAAAGAGCATCTGCCTAAAATAAGATCCCAACAAAAATCTGCTATTGGTAACGATGAAATTAATGAATTGAACAATGAGGAATTAATCGAAGATATTATTCATCTTACCTATTTAATCGATAGCATTAAAGAAGAACTTGCTGAAGAAGAAGAGGCTACCCTTGAAGAATTAAAAACGGCGGAATCCAGAATTCCACTTATTTTAACTATTCAATTTATCATAGCCTTTATTATAAGTACTGCTATTGCCTTATTTATCATCCGCTCTATTTTATTACGTATTAAGTTCCTGCGGGTGAAGATTAGAGAAATGTCCCAAGGCAATTTACCTGAAGAAATGGAGCAATCTACAGATGAGTTGAATTCCATTATCATTGCTTTAAATGACTTAACAGCCAATTTACGTGGTATCACTAATTTTGCAGAAGAAGTTGGTAAAGGCCAGTTTGATTCGGACATAGCCGTATTTGACAATAAAGGACATTTGGGCGAGTCACTAGCCGAAATGAGAAACAAACTTCAGAATGTATCTGAGCAGGATAAAAAGAGAGATTGGTTCAACGCTGGTGTGGCTAAATTTGGAGATATTTTAAGAACCAATAGCGACAGCATAGAAGTGCTTTCTGCCAAACTTATCGGAGAATTGGTGAATTACACTAACTCTAATCAAGGATCCATTTTCATCGTTCATAAAGATGATAATAACCATGTGAAATTACAGTTAAAAGGTGCTTATGCCTATGAAAGGCAAAAATTTCTGGAAAAAGAATTAGAGCCAGGGCAAGGATTGGTCGGCCAATGTTATCTGGAAAAAGAATATATTTATCTTTCAGAGGTTCCTTCCAATTATGTTGCTATTCGCTCAGGTTTGGGTGAAGCTACACCCACTCATTTGCTTATCTGCCCGATGAAAATCAATGAAGATATTTTCGGGATTATTGAACTGGCCTCTTTCCATCCATTTGAGGAGCATCATATTGAATTTATTGATAAAGTAGGTGAAAACATCGCCTCAACTATTCAGGGATTGAAAGTATCATTGGAGACAAGAAGTTTACTGGAAGAGTCGCAAATGCGTGCTGAGCAATTACAGGCACAGGAAGAAGAAATGCGCCAGAATGCAGAAGAACTGGAGGCTACACAGGAAGAAATGGAAAGACAGAGTCGTGAGATGGGCGCTTTCAATATAGCGGTGAAGGAGTCTGCCATATTTCTTGAAATGGAAGAAAGCGGTGTGATTTCCAATGTTAATAAGAAATTTGAAAAAGTATTAGGCTACAGCAATGAGCAGGTAAGCGGTAAAGACCATGTATTTATCTGGGAGGATAAAGATAAAGCCCATGAGGAGTTTCAGGATATATTAAATGAAATTCTTGCCGGTAAATCAGTACAAAAAATCATTAAATGTGAAAAAAAGAACGGCGAAGCTATTCAGTTGTATGCTGATTATTTCCCTATTAAAGAAGAGTCGGGCAAAATCAGAAAGATTGAATGCCTATGCTTTGAAGTAACTGATTTAATGAAGGATTTTAAGGGTTGATGATGGAGAGGTTGAAGTTCTGTAGGTATATTGCGTGATAACCAACAGGTGCGACCTGTGGGTACTATAGTTCAACACCTTCAGTGTTGGTTGGGCGTACTCTTTAACCCACAGGTGCGACCTTTGAGTGGTAACCCACAGTTGCAACCTGCGGTTACTCAAATCCACAGGTGCTACCTGTGGGTACTGTAGTTTAACACCTTCAGTGTTTCTCTTTAACCCTCAGGTACTACCTGAGGTTACTGTAGTTCAACACCTTCAGTGTTGGAGGCAGCATTTAATTAATAGATAAATCTAACGATTAGCTGAGGAGAAAAGCCTGAAGGGTTTTAAAAATGAAGGATTTAAAAATGAGCATCTGAGATGTACCGGCAGGCTAAATCTTTAAGAGCAAAATAACAGTTTGTAATAGATTTCATGGCTGGTTTAGCCTTTCATTTTGGCAGGATCTTGTCTGGAGTCAAAAAAATCTACAATGAAAATTTTATCATCTTCCACTCTATAAATAATCTTAATATACCCTTCAATAGCTCTTCTGTAAATTCTCCCCATGTGTTTCAGGTGCTCTTCTTCTTGATATTGATTATAGGTGGTCACCAGACTATCGGCTTTATCTAATATTTTAGCTGTTAATTCATTAACTTTTTCTAAAGGTATATCCTGATCTTCCAGTAAAAAATGATGAACTTCCTCTAGACTTTCAAAACTTTGATCAGTATAAATTACTCTCACAGATCTAAGCGAGCATTCAACTTCTTCTCCATTTGTTTTCGGGTCATAATACGGCCTTCAGAAATATCTTCTTCTGCTTTTAAGGCTCTAGCGCTAAGCTTTTCTTTTAGGACTGGATCGAGTTGATTTTGCTCTTTTTTAAGGACTGTTTCCAATTTATCAATTATTCTTTCATTACTAATGGAAAGTATCTCTTGAATAAAATGAAGTTTTTTTGCTTGTAAATCCATACTTAAATTTACAATTTTTAACGGTTTGAAGTTCATTTTTAGGTAAATAATTTTGAAGGATGGTTCTATTGGTACTTTCCGAACCACAGATTGCATCTGTGGTTACACTACATTTGGCTACCTGCGGTTATACTGTAGTTCAACACCTTCAGTGTTGGGTGCAGCATATATTATGTTTTAGATAAATCTAACGATTAGCTGAGGAGAAAAGCCTGAAGGGTTTTAACAAAAATAGCCAGAGGTGAAACCTGTGGCTATTTTGGAGGTGTCCGAACAACCCTATAGGGGTTGACCAGGATTTTTATAGCAGGTGTTTTTCATCGAAATCAACATCA
>JBEPWY010000297.1:0-4966 GCA_041642185.1 Marivirga sp. | reverse complement strand
GAAAAGTATATAAAAGATACTTTATCAACCTTTCAAATTACTTACCATTCTCGGCACTCACGTTGATATCCCTCAGATTGGCATCGCAAATCAAAACGACATCTTTTATCATTTCAATAGTTTCAAGATAGAAATCGGGGTTAATCTTATCAGCGGTGTCAGTAGTTTTATGGTAATCGGCATGATCATCCACCCCGAAATAAAGGAAAGGTATTCCGGCTTCATGAAAAGGTGCGTGATCCGATGAAAGGATCCAGTTTGACTTCTTTTGTGGATCATCTTTACCAAATAGCACCTTTATACTTTTGTCTTTAGCGGCTTCCTGAACGTATTGCTTCATTTCAGGGTGAAAATGAGTTCCCACAGCATAAATTTCATTTTTATCTCCCCGACCGACCATGTCTAAATTGATATTAAGCTTTATCAGGCTACTGTCTACTACCATTGAACTCATAAAATACTTAGCTCCTTGTAAACCCATTTCTTCAGCATCAAAAAAAGCAAATAACAAGCTGTTGTCAGGCTGGTTGATGGTGAAATATTGGGCAAGGGCTAATAAGGCTGCTGTTCCACTGGCATTGTCATCCGCGCCATTAAAAGTTTCCAAACTGTCCTTCTTTCCTAGATGATCATAATGTGCTGAAACAACAATAGTTTCTGTATTACTGAAACCCTCTACATAAGCGAGAATATTTACTCCTTTTATTAATTCTTCATCATTTTTTGTAATGCTAAAGTCAAACTCTTGCATATAATCCGGAACAAAGGCGGGCACGCCAATCGTTTGTAATTGATCAATAATATAATTTCTTGCCATTTCTCCCCCTGTGGTTTGGGTTTGTCTTCCCTGCATAGAGTCAGCTGACAAGGTGAATAAATCTTTCATTACCTGAGAAGAATCAGGGAAAGCGCTTATTTGCTCTTCCTGAGCACAAGAATTAAAATGAAACAATAAAAAAGCGATCAGGAATGTTAAATTCTTAAGCTTGGAAAAGTATGCCATATTCATAAAGTTGCTAAAAAACATTTTGATTACAAAGAATCGTACAAATTTACTATAAACTAATATATAATGCAGATAAGATTAAGACGTTAGTAAGAAAAGATTTAATTTCCTGTTTTGTTATTATTACCATTTATGCGACTAAAAATTTTCTTGTTTATAATAATTAATTTTTGTGGATTACAGCATGTTTTGTGCCAAAACGATTTTCCTTTTTTTAAGGAAGGTGTTGAAATCCCACAAGAGTTATTAAATGAACGTTCTGTAGTTTTTATGAACGTGAAAAAATTAAAGTGGGATGATGATGCTCATAAAATCCACAAATATTTTAAAGATACCGGAGTAGACGCAGTAGCATATTATGCACTGTCAGATATTCTTTCCGGCCATGATGCAACAAATAGCTTTTATAAAGACATTACCAACAGAAGTATAGAAAATATGATCATTGTTCATCAAACCGATGAGGGTTATACGTTGTTTATATCTGATATTCCAGAGGGGGGTACTTTTTTTACAGAAAACATGGATGTTTATAAGTTAAAAGCTAGGACCCTGGAAGATCTTGGACAAAAGCTGATAATGAAAACAGAACAGGCATCACTCAGCAGAAGTAACTTTCTTATTATTGATGTTCCTGAAATATTTATGCGCACTAATGTAATTAAATCAAGAAGAGTTGTTGATTATAATGCTGACTTAAGAATAGACAAATTGGCTGTACCTAAGTTTGAAAAGAGTGTTATGATGACCGGTGACGTGGAAGAAGCCAATAAAACTTTGGACTCACTTATGCAGAAGCATTATCCCTTCAGGTACGGACTTGTGGATGCAAATATATCTGATGAAGAAATGATTGCGCAGGGTTATTTGGTGGTATTAAGAAAATTGAAAAATAATGGTGAAAGTCTTAAAAGAATGCTAGGTTATAATGTTTCCAGCGATGAAACTATTTATATATCTGTTAGAAAAGGACCATTGGCTAAAGTATCAAAATTTAAAAGAGGCGAAGAGGCACATAAATATTATGTACAACAGCTTTATACAAAGGATATTTATTTAGGGGAAGAGTGGGATGCAGATACCACTTGGCAGGAAGCTTTAATCAATCATACTGAAAACATTAAAAATAAGCTAAAAGATAAATAATTATCCTTAAGCTATTAATTGCCGTACATTTCAAAAACTGCAGAATCTATTTCGTTACTCACTCTAATATTACTTAATCGTCTTTCACCACGACCTGCAGAAAATTTTATGCCATCAAAATCTTTATAATCTGACCACAAATTTCTAATTGATGCAGTACTGTCGTTAGCGTTTCTATAATAATCCCACTGCATAATCAAATATGTTTCAGGGTTTATGTATGCTTTATATTTATTTTGAGGAGTATAACCTACGCTGTCAAATTGCAGTGAGATAACTTCAGCTTTGTCACCTGCCAAAGTAGTATCCTGACCAATATAACTCAGCCTTACACCTGAATCCTTTAGCTTAAATGGAAATACAAGCCAGTAAGAATCGTTTACCCATATTTGTTTTCCTTTATCAATATAGTTATTGAGCGAATCATGGTCCTTAATTATTTTGTTATTTAGTTTTACACTTCCAGTGTCTTCATTAATATTTATAATATAGGTTGTTTCTTTATCCACGACATCTATACGCACCAGTCCGGTATACTTATCCCAAACTAAATCCCTAACTCCTAAAAAATTCCAGGCTATAAAGCGAGTCTGATTATATTCCTGCACGCCACCATGAGCCTCTATTACTTTATTTGCCAATAAAACAGCTTTAGGATCTGAATTTTCAGCATTGAAAGAAGGCTTTTCTGTGCTGTTTTGTGTCTCAGATTTCTCTTCTTTTGGCTTTTCTCCACATGATGCTAATAATATTGTTAACAAGATAATTGGTAAAATTGCTTTCATTTTATTTTGTTTTTAAGATCATGATTTTTCTTGACTCATCAAATATAGATAAAGGTATGGCTTTTAAAACCTAAAGAAAAGCAGGTTTCGGTTTCATAATAACCGAGAATATTTCCTGTATTATCCTTAGTAGGATTTTGTTTTACATAGGTAACAACAGATTGGATATAATTTTTAACGGCCTCATCCTGGTCATTAACTATTTTTCCTGGAGAAATCAAAGTTATATTTTTTTGCAGGTTTTGCAAACCATCATCAATATAATTCTCTACTAAAGCCATTTTTAAATAAAATACTGATAATTACCATCATTTTATGAAAACACACGTAAATACGTGTATCTACATTAATATACTTTACAAATGGAAAAAACAATTCATAAAGCTGAAACAAGAGGGCATGCCAATCATGGTTGGCTGGAGTCTTTCCACACTTTTAGCTTTGCCTCTTATTATAACCCTGAAAGAACCCAATTTGGTGCATTAAGAGTGCTTAACGATGATAAAGTGGCTGCTGGCAGGGGTTTTGGAAAGCACCCACATGAAAATATGGAAATAATCTCTATTCCGCTTTTTGGCGATTTAGCCCATGAAGATAGCATGGGTACAAACTCTGTGATAAAAGAGAACGATGTACAGGTGATGTCAGCTGGTACAGGAGTTTTGCATTCGGAATTTAATCATAATAAAGATAAAAAGACTGAGTTTTTACAAATCTGGCTCTTTCCAAATAAACTAGGCGTAGAGCCTCGTTATGGACAGCAAAATTTTAATCCGGAAGAAAGGAGAAACGATTTTCAATTGATAGTCTCTCCAAAAAATAAAGGTGTAGAAACCTGGATTCATCAGGAGGCATGGTTTTATTTATCAGAGTTTGAACAAGGGTTTTCTAAAGAGTACACCTTAAACAAGTCTGGAAATGGAGTATATTTATTTCTACTAAGTGGAAGCCTGGAAGTGTCTGGAGAAAAGCTCAACAAACGAGATGCTATTGGCCTTACCAAACTGGAAAAATTTACAATAACAGCAGATGAAAAATCAGAATTTCTGTTAATGGAAGTGCCAATGGAAAGGTAATTATTTGCTCTTTTAGCTATAAAGGAATAAATCCTTAAAAAGCTTCATCCGTTTATAGCTTTAACACTTTAGTTAATCCAGTGCTTTTATGAAATCAACTTTATTAAGTTTCTTGTTTACCTTGGTTCTTACGATAGCTCTGGCGCAGGACAAGCATCGAATTTCTGTTCAATCCGGTTTTTTTAATAATAGTATTACTCAGTTTGCTGAACTGGATGGAGGGCCTTCATACGAGCATCAAAATTCATTCAGCCTGGGTGTAGGGTATAAGCTTATTTATAATTTAAAGCTTTCTATAAATGCAAATGCACAATGGCAAAAAAGTACTTTGCTAAGTAGAAATTCAAGCCCAGTTACCCCAGGTGCGAATGAAGAAATTGAATTACAAACCATCAACTTACCAATTTTATTAAACTACGCTTTTAATCGCTATTTTTATACTGATTTAGGTCCGGTTATTCATTTTGAAATTCATAATAAACCACAAATGTATTTGGATAGCCAATCAGGAATCGGTTTTGCTTTGGGCTTTGGAATGCAGTTTGAATTTGCCTTCCTTACCATATTTGCCAAGCCACAAGTACAAATTTTAAGTGTAATTCCTTTTAAATCGTCCAATTATCAAGACCGTTTACTAAGTGCGGGGTTTTTATTCGGCATGAGCTATCCTTTATAAAGTGCCCAAAGAAATTAGTCCAAACCAAAGCAATTTTCTAATTTTACTTTTATGAACAGGGAAAATCGTTTGCGCTGGGTCATTGGGCTCAATATTATTATCACAGTTTCGCAAATAGCAGGAGGTATATATGCAAATAGCCTTGCTCTCATTTCTGATGCTATGCACAATTTCAGTGATGTAGCAGCTTTAATTATTAGTTTGGTAGCAATAGTATTAGCAAAAAGAAAGGCTACCTACAGTAAATCTTTTGGTTACAAACGGGCAGAGGTATTAG
>JBEPWY010000296.1:0-4984 GCA_041642185.1 Marivirga sp. | reverse complement strand
CTATTCCTTCTTTATCATAAATAAAGCCGGAAGAATCGGATGCAGTAACAGGTTTTGCCCCTAATTGAATTAATTTTTCAATAGTAAATTGTGCAACATTTCCCGCACCGGATACCAGACAGCTTTTTCCTTTAAGTGAATCGCCTGCGCTTTCCATCATGTTTTCGGCAAAATAGACTAGTCCATATCCTGTAGCTTCTGGCCTAATCATGCTTCCACCCCATTTACGGCCTTTTCCTGTTAAAATCCCGGTAAATTCATTTTGCAGTTTCTTATACGCTCCGAAAAGGTATCCAATTTCTCTGCTGCCTACACCAATATCGCCTGCCGGTACATCAGTAAAATGCCCTATATGGCGGTATAACTCTGACATAAATGATTGACAGAACCGCATTACTTCCTGATCGGATTTACCTTTGGGATTAAAATCAGCCCCACCTTTACCACCACCTAATGGTAAACCTGTTAAAGCATTTTTAAAAGTCTGCTCAAAAGCCAAAAACTTTAATATACTTTGATTAACGGAAGGGTGAAACCGAAGCCCTCCTTTATAAGGTCCTAAAGCACTGTTCATCTGCACCCTATAACCCCGGTTTACTTGTACGTTTCCATCGTCATCCAACCAGTTTACACGGAAAGAAATTAATCTTTCAGGCTCGGCCATCCTCTCTAAAATTTTTAACTGATGATATTCAGGATGCCTCTTTAAAACTTTTCCTATGGAGGAAATAACCTCTTCAACAGCTTGTAAAAATTCAGATTCGTTTGGATTTCTTTTAGCTATTTGATTTAATAATTCGTTTTCAGACATAACAGGTTTAATCTACTTTAAAGCACAACTTAATGAAATATGCGTAATCATTTATATTACCTAAGAAATTTTATTTCTATAAATACTATTTTATTATTTACTCTATTAAACTTATATTGTTCACCCGTGAGAAGTCATTTTTATGCTTAATAACAATAGAGCGCCCGGCAAGCCTAATTTAAAGTGGACCAGGAGAATATCAAATCTTCTAGATACACAGTTTACTATTCCATCTACCTCCATAAAATTTGGGCTGGATCCTATCTTTAGTATTTTTCCCGGGCTTGGCGATTTAGGGACTTATGCGATTTCACTATCCCTTATTTATACAATGTATAGAAATGGAGCCAGTGGAAATGTGATTATAAAAATGCTTATTAATTCTTCCATTGATGCTATAGTAGGCTCAATTCCTGTTTTAGGAACCCTTTTTGATATTTGGTATAAGTCAAATATCAAAAACCTCAAATTATTAAAAGAGCATTATGAAGAGGGTAAGCATCAGGGGTCGGGAAAAGGCTTGCTTGCTTTGGTAATCATCGCTGTAGTTTTAATTTTTGCTGCTCTACTGTATGTGGGTTGGTTAGTATTGGTGGAAGTTGCAGAGTTTTTATTTTAATAACATAAAAAATCATTTGCCATTGACAAAAGGGAGGAGAATTACTTGTAAACGTATAACTAATTTTTATCTTTTACTGATCTCAGGAAAGTTCTTTGGGTAATTTCCCGTCTAATTTTTCCCACTGTTGGGCAAATTTATTTTTTGTTAATAATTTAATAGAAGTACTGACCACTGCCAGGCTCACGGAAAATAGAATAACCTCTTTGATACTTGCTTCAGTGGAGTAAGGGTTTTCAGGAGGGGGAGTTTTCATAACTTTTTTCCAAGCCTTTTTCAGTAATTCTTTGGTAAGTAAACTAATTCCAAGGGCTGATACTGTTTCCAATATATGATAATTCTTTTCGGTTAAATATTTATTCTTCAATAATTTCATAATGATATAATTTAGATATTAATTGTTCTATATCTGGCTTTAACAAACATAAAAAACCCATAGGCGAAAAGCCCTGCAGCTATGATGGCTAGGATAAATGTTCCAAACTCATTCTGTAAAAAGCTGAAGGCCTCTTTTGTGCCACCGGCTTCACTGGAGTTGGCTGTGAAAGCTGCATGAAATGTTAGGTAGGAAATCACCCCCATTACAATTCCTCTGGCTGTATACCCTACATACCCTGTATTTAGCACTAATTGCTCTGCCCTATTATCTAACTCTGCTGCCTGCACTTTCTTTTTAAATTTACCAGAGTAAGCCCTATAAAACTGAAAAATAGCTTTACCTAAAAATATAGCTCCTAATAAGCCGACTAAAATCTGTCCATAAGGTTTACTTAATAAGGTTGAAACTGTTGATTCTCTTCCTCCCCCTGAATTTCCACTCCCGCCGCTAAAGATCATACGCACGGCTGTAAATGCCAAGGCACCATAAAAGATGGCAGAAACAGAATAGGCTATTCTGGTGAAAACACCGTTTAAATCATTGCCGACATCTTCCGGATCAACAATTGCCTGATATAAACGCCAGAATACAAATCCCAGTAAACCCAAGGCTGTTATTCCTAATAATGCCTGGCCAAAAGGCTGCTCGCTTAAGGTTGTTAAAACGCCACCAGTATCTGTTTTTTTTCCTCCCATGCCAAAGGCGGCCGCGAGAGTTAAGCCACCAATCAAACAGTAAACAAACCCTTTAGCCGAAATCCCAAACCGTGCAAACTTCTCTTTTTTATTACCCATTTTATCATTTTGTTAAAACGTAAAATGCATGAATAATTCCCGGGATAACACCCAAAATGGTCAGTAAAAGATTGATCCAAAAGGCGCTGGAAAGTCCTTTAGACATTGCAACCGCTAAGGGGGGAATAAAAATTGCTAAAATTATTTGAAGGATGCTCATAATCCGTTTAAATTAAAATTATACATATGTTACATTTACGTTTTCATGAGCAATGGGTTATTTTTAAATGATAGCTTTTAAAAAATACAATTGTTTTTATTTCATGATAATTTACTAATTTTGCTTTTTAATTCTGTTAAAATAGATTGTAGTTGAAACGGCTGAGAGTAACCTTAAAAGATATTGGAGTAGCTAAAATTTTAGCACCTTTTCTGGCGATCCTATTGCTCAATAATCTGTTAGTGCCTGAAATTGAAAATTCTTCTGTTCAAAAAGAGGGGGAAACAATAGCTAATTCAAATTTATTTGAATTAATAATGGAAAACATTTACGAAGAAGAGTTATTTGAGGAAGATGAAAATGATGATAGCTCTGATAATTTGATTGATGGAGGGAATAAATATTTTTGCCATGATTCTTTGTTAATTTCTCCGGGAACTACATATCAATTAATTTCACATCAATTTAAAACCCCTTTTCTTACAACCTCTTTTGGGTTTTTAAATATTGATATTCCCCCACCTAAACAAGTATAATTAATTCTGTTAACCCCAGTCTATACTTTATGGATTCTGACAAAAACGTCTGTTCTATGGATGATACACTGTGAAGAGTGTTTGGGGTTAAGGTTGTTTCATTTAAAATAGTCTTACGGTTAAAGGGGTGAGTGAAGAATTTTAAATTATTCTTATTTAACTAAACTAATAAAAATTGAGCATTCTTTAGTGGAATGTGAATTCAAAGTTATGCCCCGGCCGGAATTGTTTCCCAATAAACTAATTATACAAAATCATGAATTGCAAGAAAATTATATATATAATAATCACTGTCTTTTTAATATCCTTTTCAGCTTACGCACAAGAAGGTACGGAAAATGATAAACCATTAAAAATAGAGCACGCGGAACCATTATTTATTTGATAAGAGATTTAGGTGCGCATAAAGGAGAGCGTGAATGGAATATTGGTTTTGGAATGTTTGATCGCCTTAACTTTGATAAATATGAGGCTTTGGTAGAATATGAATGGGCAGTAATAGACCGTCTTGGATTGGAAATCGAAGTACCAGTTTCAATTTACACTCCAAATGGGCTAGAGAGTGTTAATGCCTTAAGGCCATCTAATAGAGTCGAGTCTATTAAAAAAGCATTTCAATGGACATTTTTAGTCTCTGAAAAAATGAATACGTCATTGGCTTTTGGTGGTATTAACGAATTTGTTTTTACAGATTTGGACGATATAACATCAAAAAGTGTGTTTCAGGGAGATTTGATCAATCCTTTTTTTGTGGCGGCCACCAATTGGCGCAACGGATTTCATACACTTTTGTATACTGGTCCCAAATGGTATATTCCGTTTCAAGAAGGAACGCATAGAGAACTTGAGTATGAGATCAACTCCAATATTCATTATATGATACCTCATTCAAGAAATTTTATAGGTATTGAATTTAACAAAGTTTTGGACCATGAAAATTTTGAAATGGTAATTAGGCCTCAAATGCGACTTTCTATTACTGAACATTTATTAGTAGGGATAGTCGGCGGAATTCCGATCAATAAAGAAAAAGAGCGACTTAGCACCTTTATCAGGTTAATTTATGAGCCAAAGGCTAAAAAGTAATACAGCTAGCTGATTGTTTTGTAAAAACACCCTGCTAAAAAGCGGGGTGTTGAGTTTTTGTTATATTAACTAAATTAGTTTACTCTTGCCCAGGTCTCTGTTTCGCCCTCAATATCGTTTCTCCATTTGAATTCATTGGAGCTATACGATGTAATTTTATAATTTAAACTTTGTCCAAAAAAATTGACTACGAAAGCAGAGCCATTAAATTCGTAATCAATTTCAGAGTTTCCAAACTCACAACCGGAGGCAACATCAATAATAGGTATAGCAAGTGTTGTTTCAGTTACAACTAACTCTGGAGTATTATCTGGGCATGCTGTATAATCATCCGAAGTGGAATTACTTAATTTCCATGTCCCATAAAAATCTGTTTTTGAATAGGTTTCACCTTCATCATCTGAGCATGCAGAAAAAAGGAAAATACTAGCTGTAATAAGTAAAAAAATTAGTCTTAATTGCATAATAATTCTTATAAATGAGTTGTAAATAATAATCAAAGCTCTTTAAAATACTGGTTTTAAAATCAAACAAATCCCAATCTTTTCGCAAATGACTCTCTTGTTTCCAGTGAGGATAGACATTCAAAGCACCAGAGA
>JBEPWY010000295.1:0-4992 GCA_041642185.1 Marivirga sp. | reverse complement strand
TTTGGCTATTTTCTCTACTTTTTGGATTTTCTTTTCCACTGACTCCAAATCTTTCAATTGAAGTTCTGTATCAATAATATCTTTATCGGCTATAGGGTTAACCCTTCCTGCAACATGCGTTACATTGTCATCTTCAAAGCAACGTACAACATGGATAATAGCATCCACTTCTCTGATGTTAGCAAGGAATTTGTTCCCAAGCCCTTCTCCTTTACTAGCCCCTTCCACTAATCCTGCTATATCTACAAATTCGATAATTGTAGGCACCACTTTATTTGGTTTTACTAGTTTCTCAAGTACCAATAATCTCTCATCAGGAACACTGATAACACCTATATTAGGTTCTATGGTACAAAAAGGGAAGTTAGCTGCTTCAGCTTTAGCATTAGATAATGCATTGAATAAAGTGGATTTACCCACATTAGGCAAACCTACAATACCACATCTTAAACCCATGAATTATAATATTTAGTTTTGAAAAATCTTATATTGTTTATATCCCTTATACAGCTCAATCATCACTACACGGATGACTGTATAAACGGGTATGGCGGCAATCATTCCTACCACACCTGCAAGGGATGCGCCAGCAAAGATAATAACAAATATTTCTAAAGGATGCGCTTTTACACTTTTTGAAAAAATGAGTGGTTGAAGCAGGATGTTATCGGTAACCTGAACTACAGAAAAAACGGATACAATCTTAATTACCAATATTAACAGCTCATTATTAAACTCAAAAATACCGCCGGTGGTCACTCCAACTATAATGCCAAATGTTGCCCCTAAAATAGGCCCTGCATAAGGAATAAGGTTCGCTACAGCCGCAAATACAGCAATTGTAACAGCATACTTTATTCCTAAAATGCTTAAACCCACAGAGGCTATAGTGAAGATAGCAATCATTTGAAAAAGCAGGCCTAACAAATAATTTGAAAGCAGACTCTCAATTTTATATAAAGCGCCAATAGAAACTTCGAAATATTTATTAGGAATTATTGAAATAAATTTTCTACGTACTAGTCCTTTCTCATATAACATGAAAAAGGTGATGAAAGAAACTGCCAAAACGCCTACAAAGAAACTGCCAGTAAAGGAAATCAGATTATTTATTAATGAACTCACATCAACAGATTGTACAAAACTTAAAATACTTTCCCTGAGCCTATCAATGATAAAACCATCTTCACTTAAATTAGGTAAAGAATAAATAAGAAAAAGCTCAAGTGACTGAATAGGCTCCGATATTTTCTCATATAACACATCATAATCCAGCTTGCTCAAAATCTGAATCTGTTCAGACACCAGAGGAATAAACAATCCCACAAACAAGGCAATAAAACTTATTAAAATGGCAAAAGAGAAAAGGATTGTAAGTACTTTTGGTAATTTATAACCTAAAAAATAAAGACTATTGAGGTAATTGTTTAATGGCCTTAAAATAGTGGCCACAATAAGGGAAATTACTACGTAAATAAGGATATCCGCAAATAATATCCCTATTATATATAAAATAACAAGGCCTCCAAGAAGATAAAATATGGGTCTTAGTCTGTTCACAGCGCTAAGATAATATTAAAAGGAGAGAAATAATGCTCCCTTCGCACAAAGAAGCATTATTTATAAATTATTTCCAGGACAATTCGTCGGATTCGTCCTCATTTTGCTCACCATTTTCAGAATACTCTCTGTCGAATTGAGTGAAATCAAATTCAGGCATTAGTTCGGTTTTGATATGGTCCACACTTTCTGTCAGTGCAGTCATAAATTTGTTAAAATCTTCTTTATAAAGAAATATCTTATGCTTTTCATAAGTAAACCCGTCTTCTTTATATTTTCTTTTGCTCTCGGTAATGGTTAAGTAATAATCATTTGACCGGGTAGTTTTAACATCAAAAAAATAAGTCCTTTTTCCTGCTCTTACTCTCTTTGAAAAAATTTCTTCTTGTTCTCTTTCCATATGCTCTTTCACTTTTCTCTTAGACTGTTAATGATAATTTCTTTATAAATGAATTTAAATATAGTATAATCAATTTCATATTTGCAAATTGTATTCAGTAATTTGCTAAAACATAATTTTAAGATAATAAAAAAACCATAAATTTAAGAGGATGGATATATCATTGGATAAATTACCACAAATACCTGCTCTGGATTTATTAGCAAAGCAGATGGTAGAAGGTTTTATTACTGGTCTTCACAAATCTCCATTTCATGGTTTTTCGGTTGAATTTGCTGAGCATAGGCTATACAACACCGGCGAAAGCACACGCCATATCGATTGGAAGGTTTATGCTAAAACTGACAGATTATATACAAAACGATACGATGAAGAGACAAATTTACGGGCCTACATTCTGCTGGACAGCAGCTCCTCCATGTATTATCCTGAAAAAAATTATGGCAAAATACGATTCAGCATATTAGCGGCCGCCTCATTGGCTTATCTGCTTCACAAACAACGTGATGCAGTGGGATTGATCACATTTTCAGATGAAATAAACACCTTTACCGAGGTGAAATCTACCCGAGCACACCTTCAAAATATTTTTATACAGCTACAAAACCTATTAAAGGAAGAGCCTAAAAACGAATCAACAGAATTAAGTGCTACTTTACATATGGTGGCCCAAAAAATCCATAAAAGATCTTTAGTGATTATTTTTAGTGATTTGATGACACATGCGAATCAACTGGAAGATTTTTTTAAATCTATTCAACACATCAAGCACAATAAACATGAAGTATTGTTTTTTCAGGTAAACGACCCCTCCACAGAACTTGATTTTGAGCTGGAAGACAGGCCTTATTTATTGCAGGATTTGGAAAGCGGAGAAGAAATGAAGTTGAACCCTCACCAGGTAAAAGATTGGTATAAAGAAAAAACTGAAGCTTATTATCAGGAAATAGCCATGAAATGTCATCAGTATAAAATTGACTTAACCAAAATTGATATTAACGATGATATACAAAAAGTGCTGGCAAGCTTTTTAATTAAAAGAGGGAAAATGAGGTGAAGTTAAATTTGAGACATTATATCTGAGTCATGAACAGAATATAAAAAAATTTATATTTGTAACAATAGTTACAATTATTCAAAGTACTACAACCTACATTTGTTTAAATATAAACTAAAAAAATATTTTTTTGATATGCATATAGAACAAATATATACAGGCTGTTTAGCACAAGGTGCTTACTACATTGAAAGCAATGGTGAAGTGGCTATTATTGATCCTTTAAGAGAATCGGCTCCCTACATTGAAAAAGCTGAAAAAAGAGGCGCTAAAATAAAATATATTTTCGAAACACATTTTCACGCAGATTTTGTGTCAGGTCATGTGGACCTGGCTAAAAAAACCGGTGCTACCATCGTATACGGACCAGGAGCAAAAACTGATTTTGACTTATATGAGGCCAAAGATGGAGAAATATTCGAATTAGGAGAAGCAAAAATAAAGGTTCTGCACACGCCAGGTCATACAATGGAAAGTTCCACTTACTTATTGTTAGATGCTGAAGGGAAAGAAAAAGCTATTTTTAGCGGAGACACCTTATTTATTGGAGACGTTGGTCGTCCGGATTTAGCCCAAAAAGCAGGAAGCATTACGCAGGAAGATTTGGCAGGCATGTTGTTTGACAGTTTACGTAACAAAATTATGCCATTGCCGAATGATGTTGTGGTTTACCCAGCCCATGGAGCAGGTTCTGCCTGTGGTAAAAATATGAGCAAGGAAACTACAGATTTATTGGGCAACCAAAAGAAAACTAATTATGCTTTGCGCGAAGATATGAGCAAAGAAGAATTTATTAAAGAAGTGACTGATGGTTTATTGCCTCCTCCACAATATTTCGCTCAGAACGTGGCCATGAATAAATCTGCTGAAACTACCGGGCTTGACAATATTTTGAAAAAGGGAAATGTTCCTCTGGATGCAGAAACATTTGAAGCAATAGCTAACCACGAAGGTGCTTTAGTACTGGATACCAGGCATCAGGATGCTTTTGAAAAAGAACACATCCCTAATTCTGTTTTTATTGGGATTGACGGAAGCTTTGCACCATGGGTAGGCGCCTTAATTCCTGATTTACAGCAGCCAATTATTTTTGTTGCAGAAGAAGGCCGGGAGGAAGAAATAGTAACTCGCTTATCAAGAGTAGGTTATGATAATACCTTAGGTTATTTAAAAGGAGGGATAAACTCTTGGAAAGCTGCGGGTAAAGAAGTGGCTCATGTGAAATCTATGTCATCAGAAGATTTTGCACAACAATATACTACAAGTAAATTAAGTGTGATAGACGTTAGAAAACCTAGCGAGTTTGAAGCCGAACATGTGAAAGATGCTGAAAATTTACCATTGGATTTCATTAACGAAAACTTTGATCAATTAGAGAATGATAAGCCTTATCATATCCATTGTCAGAGTGGTTATAGATCAATGATTGCAGCATCTATTTATAAAGCAAGAGGAATTCATGATATAGTGAATATCTCAGGTGGCATGAAAGCCATTCTTGAAACAGAGGTACCTACCACTGAGTATGTTTGTCCCTCAACACTAAAATAAAATCCCATCATTAAGTCAGGTAGATATGTTCTACCTGACTTTTTTTCCATTTACACCAACCGAGAATGAAGTAGTCGTCTCATACAGTGAGATTATTATCATTTACGAGGTTCCTCGAAAGGATCCCAATGGGGCATCCTTTTAAAACGTGACAATTTCTAGATACTTATAAAGCAATTATAACATGAAGTGTCCATAAAGACTGCTATACCAACCATGATGAATATTATAGAAAAATTAAGGTTTTAGGTGTAAGTGGTAGAATTCAGACATTCCATGAGGCAATTAAAAAATAGTTATATACACATGAAATAGTCATAAACGCAGCATACCAACCGAGCATGAATATTATAAGAAAATGTGACGGTTAAAGGTTTGCTGACAGCTGAACTATTCCATGTGACAATTTAAAATCAATTATATA
>JBEPWY010000294.1:0-5017 GCA_041642185.1 Marivirga sp. | reverse complement strand
CTTCAAAGTTTTCACCGTATATGCTTTCGCCGCCTCTACCTGTGCCATCTGGATCGCCACCTTGTATCATGAAGTCTTCCATAACCCGATGAAAGGTAATGCCATCGTAATAACCATTTTCAGAATCGAAAGAGGTAAAAAGTGAATCTACTCCATCACCGGTATGTCCATCAAAAACAGATATAGAATTTAATGCCCATAAAGTAGAAGGATGATCGTAGGTATTGCCGTATTTTTTATAATCAAGAGTAAAGCTGGCACCAAGCGGCCGGTGTACTGACTTAAGCATGTTCGTACGAGCAATGGTAGATTTTTTTACAGTTAGGTTGTCGTCTTTGGTAGAAGCAAGGAAGTCAGGATAACCGTCACCATCAATATCAGTAAGTTGGTTTTCATTTCTACTAACACTTTGACCACCATTACCACTTGGGTTCACGCAAATCTTAACAGGAATAAATCCTAATGGTACACAAGCTGTGAATGAGGCATTAATACTCTCAGATGAGGTGGAACTTTTTCCGATTTTTTCATTAGAAAGCCAGTTATATTCACCTTGAAAACCATTTCCTGTATTTAATCTTACTTTAACACCACTATCAGTTACGATCACATCATCAACAAGGCCATCTCCATTTACATCTTGTAACATTTGCTCAAGCACATTATCCGAGAAACCTGCGCTGAGTCCTGCTGATATACTTGCTGATTCGCTACCAGAACCTACGCTGAACCCTAATCCACCGCCAGCATTAGTACTTTTTGAAATTTGCAAACCAGTTTGTCCCCAGTTTTCCTCTGGCAATAATGTATATCCTACACTAATGGCTACTTTGCCATTACTATTTACTCTATCTGCCAGACCATCACCATTTATGTCCATCCATGAATAATCAGATGTATTGGTTCCACCACCTATATTGAGGTTAACACTTCCATTGGTTTTAGCATCTGAAGCGTCAGATTTATCAGGTTCGCCACCATTTGGGCCAGATTTTGGATGCACCTTGAACATACCGTTAATGGATGCACCCTGGCCATCAGTATGTGTTTTAGTAAGATCTCCAGTATGGAAGTTGTTCCAGACTTCTGAAGAAAGTGCTCCGGATGGAAGCGTAAATATTACTCCATCTCGAGTAAATACGTCAGGATACCTATCCCCATTTAAATCCATATAATCGGTTAGCTGTTTGGCTTTTCCTTTGGATCCACTAAGTGAGCCTGAAGCACCAGGTATTCCTCCGCCAGCCGTAATGGATTTATTGTTGCTGGAATTGATTTTACTAACCGCTCTAAATAAGTCATTATTAGCAGATCCTGATGATAAATTCAGATCATCCTGCCCCAAACGTGAACTGCTCATTATTGAGGCATTCAAATAGGTGAATTCATCAAGACCTGACCACACACCGCGATTATTATCTATAAATAGATAAATAAAAATATCTTTTGAGGGATCATAAGGGTCTTGATTCTCCAATTCCTCAGGATTGCTAATATCACTTCCTTTCTGTTCACTTTTAAGTGCCTCACTCAGCTTAAGCATTTGACGATCTATAGGTTGATCAGCTCGCTCTAAATTTCCATTGTAGGCAAAATGACCCCAATTGCGATAAAGTGGGCCATAGATAATATCCTGTTCTTCAAAATTTACTGTAAATATAGACCCTTGTTGTGTGAAAGCTGTATCAGCCAATCCAATGTAAACATTAGCATCAATAGCTCTCTGGGCACCACGATACTTGGTAAAATGATACTCAAGATACAAAGTATCACCTTTGGAAGCTGCAATTTTAACAGTATCAGCATCTTCTATTGACATATTGGTCAATTGTAGTTGGGTTTGGTAAAGTAGGGAATCCTTTTTCTTAACTGAGAAATTTACAAGCCCCATATCCTGAGCAATACCAATTGCATCAAAATCAAAGGATACCGTAGGTGATACATTAAAACTATCAATTTCATCTGCTACGATGTAGGGTTCAGAAAGTACTCTTGTATTAGCAAAAAGGCTGTAATCAACAATTGGGTAATTTAAGATCAAAGTATCGGTTTCTGTAAGTACATCAGTGACATTATCATCCAATGAAGCTGTATAATACATTTTTGGAGTCCACTCTATAGATGTCCAGTCAACATTGCTATTCGCTATTATTTTAAAAGTTAAGCCTTCACCTGCCGCAACATTACCCTCGTAGGTGATGTATGTAGAGACTTCACTATCCCAACTATAGACTTCTTCAAAAAGCACCTCCGTACTACCATTGTCCTTTAGAATCTGAACGGTAATGTCATCAGTAAGTAATGGTTTAGTAAATGCTCCTTCAATTTTAATAGCGCCATTAATAGGTGTTGATGTTTGATAGGGTGCTGTAAAAATAAAATCATCTTCAATGGCATATTCGTAAAGTGGTAATTTATTGGCATCCAGCTTCGATAAATCTTTATCAATATATCGGATCACCGGTGACCAATCTACCTGATCATCAGTACCATTCACTAAGGATTGTACTCTAAAATAGATTTCATCACCCTTATCAACAATTATATTATCTACGTTGGCAGGAGTCTTAATACTTTGATCGTTTGGTTCAATACTAAGACCCCACTTAACTTCATCCTGATGCTGAATGGAAACTTTAACACCATCCGTCCCGGAGACTGTAGCTGGAAGTAATTTTACTGGAGCATCAATTTCAATCCTTCCTGCAAATGGAGCGCGCCAAACTCTGACCATATCGTGTAGAGGGTTTGCCCTAATTATAGAGTCTTTTTCCTCCTGGGTTCTACTAAAAAATTCACCTTCAGGACCACCTTGTAAGATAGGAGTAGGAGTATCACCAGGTGAAGTAGTAAAAGTTATATCACCAGTTTCACGATCAAGGTTATTGAATAGCACTATTCCATTGCTTACAATATCAATAAGTTGATCACCATTAACATCAGACAGATAAGTACTTGTTACAGAGGTAGTATTACTGGAACCGTAACCGACAAAAATAGATGCTTTACTAAACCCAGCTTGTGCCTCAAATCCTCCATTACCAGTTTTACTGGACTCGATCATAAAACTACTTGCTCCTAAAATTTCTTTTGGTGCATCAAATTCATAGCTTCCATCCTGTCCTATTTTATTTGGCCTGTAAAAGAGCTTGCTTCCTTTTTTGTATAGTTTGTCGGGAAGACCATCTCCATTCATATCCACCAACATCACATTACCTTCCGACTTAGCCGATGATGAACCAAAAGAGCCACCGATAGTCATACTCTTGCTGAATAACTTTCCGTCATTGAAACCTGCCGTAATAGTGCCTCCATAGCCACCATTTTTTGATTTAGTACCACTGATGGCTGAAAAATCCTTACTAAATCCAAATCTATCTGTAATTAGACCGGTCTTAAGTTGATCATTTCCCGGTGACCATGACTCACTAGCCTTAAATAGTTTGGAACCACCCTCTGTATCATCATAGTAATCCAAATCGTGAGTGGTAAACAAAGCTCCCTCTGAATCAAATTCCTCTATCTTCTGAAGTAAGGTCTTGTAAAATGCCCCATAACCATAAGTGAATTCATAAGAGCGAATTACATCCTCATTTAATTTCACTTTAATTTCTTGCAATAAATGAGAAGTTACTCTTTTGAAACCTAATCGCCCGTCTATACTTACGTCTGCTCTTCTAAGGTTATTTTCCTCATCTATTTTATCATTGTGCACAAACTCTACTGAATAAGGTCCTTCTTCACTTGCATATCCAGTATAAGTTATTTTGCTAATGTATAATTCGTAACCGATGCTACCTGCACTTCCATTACCTACTCCGCTATCCTCCGCTTTATCATAATGGTAGCGAACTGTATTCCCGTTCAAATCTCTTATCTCTCCTAAAGCCCAATGTGCAATATTATTTTCAGCATTATCATCCGGGTCGGCTGAACGTCCATAATTAAGTACTTTGGTTTCATCAAATCCATCAGAAGTTGCACCATAAAAATACTTTACCCCACTTTTATCCGTCACTTCCCACCAATATTCAGCAGGGCTATTTCCATGCCTTATGATCTTTTGAAAGCCACCTTCTACTCTTGGGTAGAATTGCTTAGTGCCACTGGTCCTGTTTTCCAGGTCACCACGATGTGCAACAGGGGTCAATTGCTGACCATTAAGGGTATAAGTTTCTGTTTCCTTTTCAGCATCATATCTTGGCACTCCCCAGCGAGTGTCAATAGTAATGGAAGGAATGGAAAGATTCCAGCCTAAGCCCATCCAGCCGTTTCCCCCGGCATTGTTGTAGCTAATGGCAATTTGAGGCTGCATTCCCTGGCGCCCTGCAGGAATATTGATAGGATAGTTCATATTAGCATTTCCCATGGCGTTGGCAGAAGGAGGTCCCATCAGATTAATTCCGGCGGTAGGATTAGCTGCTTTAATCCCCTTCATGGAAGTAGAGTTATAAGCATTTACCTCAGGTGATTCAGGAACCTGGATCACACCATTTATCATATCAGTAAAATGGGTAGTTCGCGATACCAATAAGCCTTCATCTGCTAAAAGGGTATCTTTTGGTAATGGTACCCAATGATGAGAAGTTTCATCAAAATAAAATGTGCGCACATCCTCCAAAGTATAACCTGCCGGAATATTTTCCACATCAATTGGTAAAACAACTTTGGCCTCTTTTCGGAAATTAGCACCATGAGGCAAGAAACGAAATGCGTATGCTTCAGAAGTAATATTAACCATTCCGGCATCCATAGGAGGAATATCCACAAAACGCAAAGCAGTAATGGAAACCTGAGTAGCTTTACTTAAAGCACTATCAGGAGCAATAAAACCAGCCGCACCAAAATATAATTCAGAGTTATGGTGATCAAAAATGCTGCTTTTGCTATAAAAGCTTTCCCCCACTTCGTATGTGTAATCAGGACAGATATTTTCTGTCAAATCCAGATAGGTACATTCAGAATTGCCATCGGTATAATAGACCGTAATCTTTAGTTTATTTTCAATAAGATTTGT
>JBEPWY010000293.1:0-5051 GCA_041642185.1 Marivirga sp. | reverse complement strand
TAGCGGATTTAATGGTTTCGAGATGGGCTTATGAAGCCATGACAGTTGATATATTCAAGAACAATGAATATCAGGCTCCTTTTTATGATATTGAAGCCACGGAGAAAATGGCTGATTTCAAATCCTCTTTTAAAACTAAAAAGATAAGAGAGAAGCTCCGACTAATTGAAAATAGTATTGATTCAGAAAAGGAGGAGGATATTGAATCAGTTGATTATGCAATTCTAATTATAAAAAACACCATTAAAGGTGAGGAATACAAAGGCAACCTGGAAGGGGTTGATATTGATGTGCTATTAAAAAAAGAAAATTTTAATGCTCAATCCATTCAAATGATCGATTCTTATGTGGATTTACTGCGCGATCATTATTTAAAGGAATTTAATTTAGCGATTAAAAAGAAAGAGAGGTTACAATATTTCCTTGAAAACAATGAAGAATATGAATATAATCTGAATGAGACGAAGGATCAATATTTTAATGAAAGTTTATCTGATTTAGTTAGAGGTGTTACTGTTGCAGATCGGGTGATCGAGTTTGAAGGTAAATTAATACAGCAGATTGATCCCGTATTTCATAAGCCTGTAAAACCAGATAACCCATTGAATTACAGGACACATTTCTTTGCTCCTGAGAAATATTTCGCTGGAATGTATGTGGATACTTTCTATTTTAATATTATTGTAATTTGGTTTATGTCATTATTGCTATATATTACACTTTATTTAGAGCTGTTTCGCAGATTGATTGAATATTTTAGTGAGTTCAGTATTAAAAAGAAGGTTTGATTTTTTTTATTCTGATGACAGATGTAAAGCATTTTTGAACAGTTTTTTTAATTTAAAAGCATTAGTTTTAAAATAATATAATGAATATAAAAAATTCATGATTTGTAAAAAGTAAGGGAATTTCTAATTTTGTTATGGTAAAAATAAGTTTAATGAAAAACACACTCATTGGGTTAATTGGAGTTCTTATCCTCTTCTCCTGTGATTCAAAGAAAAAGCCTTCGGCTGATGAAATTTCCGGAGTTCTGGACTCAGTCAAAATTGAGGAACCTGCAATATCAGAAGAGGTAATCTCTGATATCATACAGCAGATTCCATCTCCATTGGAAATATCGTCACTGTTAAAGGAGGCCGAAACTAAGTATGATAAAAGTCATTTAAATGATCCTGACAACATATCCAATTATAACAGCAATTTTAAAAAGGCTTTAGCATTGGGAGTTTATGGTACTGATTTGGGTTATACTAATATTTATGGCCAAAACCAGGATGCATTATTTTATTTAAATTCTATTAAATCATTAGCCGATGACTTAAGTATAGGGCAGTTTTTTGATATAGGTACAATTAAAAGATTGGCTACAAACAGTAAAAATCTTGATTCTTTATTGTTGATCACTACCAAAAACTTTAATAGCATTAACGCTTATCTTCAAAATCAGAGAAGATCCAATCTAAGTGTATTGTTATTGTCAGGTGGTTGGCTTGAAGCGCTATATATTGTCGCTAAAGTTTCTGAAAAGAATCCAGGAAATCAACAGCTGAAAGAGACTATTGGAGAGCAGAAGATAATTATGGACAATGTGGCTCTGTTATTGTCTTTTTATACTGAAAATGATCCCAATATTAAGGATTTAGCGGCTGATTTTTCGGAGCTTCAATCAGAGTTTAACAAAATAGAAATCAAAACCGTTTATCGGGAGCCTACCTATGAAGTTGTAGATGGCATGCTTGTTGTAAAGGATAATAGCAGCAGTGAAATCATAATGACAGATGAAAACATTGACTCCATTAGAAATATGGTTTACGAAATAAGAAATAAAATCATTAATTAAGAGCCTGTATGAAAAAGCTAATCTTCGCATTAGGAATAATATTTGTTACCTCATCATTCAATCAAGTTGTAGCTCAATGCAATGCTGATAAGCATATTGAGACCTGTATACCTAAATTACAGGAAGGCTTTACTTTTTTGAAAAGTTATAATATTGATGGAGCAGGAGGAAGTAAAAAGAAAGTAGAATATTCCTACG
The DNA here is from genome assembly GCA_041642185.1 of Marivirga sp. Taxonomy (GTDB): domain Bacteria; phylum Bacteroidota; class Bacteroidia; order Cytophagales; family Cyclobacteriaceae; genus Marivirga. The sequence goes on along the minus strand of JBEPWY010000293.1, from coordinate 3,010 downwards.
TATTTACCAAGGGAGCTACCTACCAGATTTTAATCTGTAATGAAGGTCAGGGCACAGACGGTATCGTTTTAACGCTTTATGATTCTAACAGAAAGCAAGTAGCCTCAACACAATATGAAGGTTCCACACTTTCTGCAATAGCTTTTCCTTGTCAGGTAACTGGTATTTATTATATCACTTATACCTTTGAAGGAAGTACAAACTATTGCGGTGGTAGCGTGCTAGGTTTTAAGAGGTAAATCAAACTGTTGTTAAAGTAAATTGAAGAGCAGATTCTATGAGTCTGCTCTTTTTTATTTTAAATAAATGTAGCTTAACCATATATCCTCATCTGTTATTAAATTAATTAAATGCGAAAATCCGTTAAATTTTCTTTTGAAGCTAATTATTACCAATCAGGGCCCATTACCAAGGAAATAGAGGAAATGTGGTTTGTTCTTCATGGTTATGGACAGCTACCCCAATATTTTCTTCAAAAATTTAAGTCTATTGCCAATAATAAGAGAGTAATTATTGCTCCTGGAGGATTGTCCCGCTTCTATTTGGAAGGCTTTTCCGGTAGGGTAGGTAGCACATGGATGACCAAGGAAGAACGATTGTTGGATATTTATAACTATGTTAACTATTTGCATGCAGTACTTGAGGACGTCTATTTTGGCAACTCTCAATGTAAAATTACTTTGCTCGGATTTTCACAAGGTGCAGCTACTGCTACCAGGTGGGTGCAAAATTTTAAAATAAACTTTGATAGACTTATTTTGTGGTCTGGCGTATTTCCACATGATATGGAAATCCCTTCCGTTAGAAAAAAATTGGAAAATAAAGAAGTTTGGATGATCAGAGGCGATGAAGATCCCTTTATCAATGAAGAAAGACTTCAGGAACAACAGCAGATTATTGATACCTTAGGTATAGAAGTCCATCAAAAAATCTTTAAAGGCGGACATGATATTGACGTTGAAACTTTAAAAACTATTTTATAAAAAATGAAAAGATCAACTTTTAATTTCTTCTTTTATAGTTTTTAAAAAAACTATAAAACTTCATCTGAATTACCCCAAAAATAGCTTCTCTGAATATTTTTTTCGACATCTTGGATGTGCCTCGACTTCTATCAGTGAATATAATAGGTACTTCCTTGATGCCAAATCCGTGCTTCCATGTGAGAAATTTCATTTCAATTTGAAAGGCATAGCCTACAAACCTGATTTTATCAAGATCTAATGTTTCTAAAACGGATCTGTGATAGCAGATAAAACCTGCAGTGGCATCATAAACAGGTAAACCCGTAATGAATTTCACATACTTACTGGCAAAGTAGGACATTAGCACCCTTCCCATAGGCCAATTGACCACATTAACTCCTGTTACATAGCGCGAACCAATCACCAACTGAGTTTTTGGATCTTCTTTGCATGCATTATATAATTCCAATAAATCCAATGGGTTGTGAGAAAAATCGGCATCCATTTCAAAAATGTAGTCGTAACCACGTTCTAAAGCATATTTAAAACCGGCTATATAAGCTGTGCCAAGACCCATTTTACCCTTTCTTTCTACTAAATAGAGATTTTCAGGATATTCCTTCTGCAGCTCCTTTACAATGTCAGCCGTACCGTCGGGAGAGTTGTCATCAATAATTACAACATCAAATTTTTTCGTCAACAGAAATATAGCGCGAATTATTTCATCAATATTTTCGCGTTCGTTATAAGTTGGTATGATTACTAAACTATCGTTCATATATTTAGATCAGCTTCAAAACTAGAAAATCTTTTTAGATTTAGAATCTTAATTTTTCAAAAGTATTAAAATGAATTTAGAATCTTGTGTTTTTTTGGATAGAGACGGTGTATTAAATGAAGAACGGGGAGAATATACCTGGCGGGTGGACGATTTCCGGGTTTTAACCGGTGTAAAGGAAAGTCTGCAATTATTAAAAGAGGCAGGTTATCTTTTGATCATGATTACCAACCAGGCAGGCATAGCAAAGGGTATTTATACTGCCGATGATGTGAAAACCTGCTATCAATACCTTCAGGAGCAAACTGGTCATATGATTGATTATATGTATTATGCGCCTCAGCACCCTGTTGTGACCGAATCGCTTTTACGAAAGCCAGATAGCCTCATGTTTGAAAAGGCCATTGCCAAATTTGGGATTGACCCCAGTAAATCATGGATGGTGGGCGATTCTGAAAGAGATTTAATAGCAGCCGCTAAAGTAGGAGTGAAAGGTGTATTAGTCAGCGATGATTCTGATGGAGAAAAAGAAGGCCTAATTGCTGATAATTTATTGGGTGCGGTTAATAAATATATTTTATGTAATTCGAAATAGGTCTTTTTTATCTGCTTCTCTGTCCTTACATGCTCGTTTGTGGGGACACAAAACTAGGGCAGGTAGCCTAGATGTCGCCACTTATAGCTCACGAACGTCTTTTGTACGCTGTTTTATTCTTAATCACTAATACAATTATTCCTAAAACAATCATTAAAAATCCTCTTATATAAATGGACGTATTATAAGGATGTGGACACTTAATAGTAAATCCAATTCCAAGTGATAACCAGCCAAAAACAGTCAATAATACTCCACTAATTATTTTTATTGATCTTTTTATTTTAAAATCCATACAGTCAGTACAATTAGGATGAATACTAATACCATGATTTGATTTATAGTTATATCAATTCGATTATTTGGTAATTTGTGTTCAGGGTATTTAATTGTCCATTTTTTGGTATTCAGAAATTCAGTTAAAAGTCTTGGTGTTACAGGAATCCTTTCAACTCTTGAATAAGGCGGTTTAAAAAATAACGCACCAAAATTCTGCCCTTCTTCGTCTGAGTGAAAATACCATAAGTATTCAGTCATATCAATTTCGTATGTCTCTGAATATTTATCAATCATTTCGTGAAAATCGTCCCCAACAACTCCAAGATTGAAAATATCTGATTCTGGATTAATTTCATCAATTCCTGAAAAATATTTTACTAAATGTATTATCTC
>JBEPWY010000292.1:0-5057 GCA_041642185.1 Marivirga sp. | reverse complement strand
GCCTGTTGCCATTGATATCTCAGGCACAATCAGAACTTGATTATGAGGACGATATCAATCCTTATGTGTTAGGAGACAGTATAAACCTGGCAGTTCCTCTTTTTATAGATTTCTTTAAATCAAATAATGAACATCCGGCAGCCAATATTCAGCTAGCTTTAATTTATGAAGGACGATATCAAAACGCTAACCCTATTGCTGATTATGAATCTGCAATAAAAAATGCAGAAAGAGCAAAGTTCTTTTTCAGCAGGGCCAGAAATCTGATAACTGAAAAAGAGGTAAGAAAAAATGCATGGTATTATCCAAACTTCACCTCAGAATTCAAAAGAAATGGAAAACCTGATGTAGAATTTGATAGTGTGAAAATGGTGTTTGAAAAAGGCTATGTAGAGGCTGATTCATTTGGTATTCTTGTACCTGCTATTCATAGAAATTTTTTGAAAATGGTTGAGCAATATGACTTGGCCAGTAAAACTTTTGTAAGAATTAATGGAGATTATAATTCATTAAAAGATATTTATTTGTTGCATAATGCTGAACTGGATAAGCGGTTTGATATTTTAGTAAGCAGCTACGACTCTACACTTTATTATTATGATCAATATATAGAGGCAGCAAGAAAATATGAAAAATTTGACCCTCAGCAAAAACTGACCTTTAAAGATATCAATACTTACCGACTGGATGGACTGGTTATTCAGACTGACTTTTTTGTGAATACTGTTAGCCTTTGGGATTATAAAACATGGGTGGAAGAACAAAGGAAAGTGCTTCATACAGATATTGCTCAATTACGGACCGAGATTGTTGAAATTGAGCAAAAGTTAAATAAAACATATAGGCTACTTGAAAACTGGAATTTTAAAGATACACTTAACATCAAAAAAATTGATAGGAGAGAAATTTACAAGATCAGGAAATATGATCTAAATTCTACAGTTGCCAATCTTTTTGAATATAAAGAGGATAAGATAGATTTAGCTTACGAACAGAAAAATCTTCAGCTGAATGATACATCAGCAGAATTTTCTCTGGAGTTAAAGTTGTATAGTCTGAACAAAATATTCCAGAGGGCTGTGAGATTGAAAGAGGAGCTGAAGAAGTATAATGATGAACTTTTATTATCTAATCTTAATAAAAACGAGGATTTTTACAATAAATACTATAACGGTATTGAAGGCCTCAAGAATTATTTTGTTCAGGAAGAAAATTGGGTTAATAATAGTTTAAAGAACGTTTCCTCCACCCTTAAAACAGAAATAGCCAATGAATTTAATAAGCCTTTTACTCGTGAACCTTTAAAATTTAAAAAGCTCAATTTGGTATGGCAACAACCTGAAACAGGGAACGATTCTCTGTCTTCTAATTCTGTTGCTATACATTTTTCTGAAATGAATTTTGAAGAGCTGGAATATTTGGCAGGATCCTTTAAGGACTCAGAAGGCGTTGCTAAAGCATTTTATGTAGGTGTATCAGGTAGCGAAGTTGTATGGTATAATAATGTTTCTTCTAAATTGAGTCAAACATATCAGCAAATTGGTGATATTAATCTTACAGCGGGTGGAGAACTTTGTATTATGTTGCACGAAAGGAATTTAGATTCGCTCAATTTTACAAATAGAATATTGAAAATTGATGAAAAAGGAATAGTAAAAAATGAAATCAACTTTGAAACACAAGATAAACCTCTTAAAATAACAAGCTTGCGTAGCAGTAATAAGCTACTGGCAATTTTTCAGGGGGATGGATTGGGAGATGCGATTTGGCCTAAGAAGGCTACTATTGCCCTTTACCACCCGGATAGCTCAACCTATGAGTCGAAAGAAATAAATATTAATGGCCAATTTGTGGGAGTGTTTCAAACTTCTGCTGGAATTACTATTGCCGCTATTTCTGAGGATAATAAGCAAATTTATTTTACGCAGTTAAACACAGATCTTTCTATAAAAAAAGAAAAGTCTTATAAATTTAATGAGGCTTTAAATTTGAAATTAGCTTATCAGGTGAGTGAAGAAAATCTTAACCTTATTAGCTTACCCAAAGAAAATGGCCATCTTATAATAACAGATAATTTGGATGTCAGGTTTTCAGATACTGGATTAACAGCTGAGGAAATATAAAAGAAAAAAAGCAGGGTTACCAATGATTAAATTGGATAACCCCGCTTTATTATTAAATCAATTTTAATCCAAGGCTTAACATTACCTGGTTAATTCTTACATTACCTTCATCATTTTCTAAAGTCGCCTGGTTACTTAAATTACCTTCATACCTTAGGTCTAGCGTTAATTTAGAAATGTCAACACCTATGCCTGCCTGGTACGCAAATACAGCAGATTTATATTGGTTTACAGGTTCGTCATTATCTACTTCAGTGTCAAGGTTAAAGCTTGCTACCGGACCTATGTTTATTCTTACAGGCCCAAGCTTATAACCTAGTAAAACTGGTATATCAATTTTATTTTGATTTAGCTCAATGGTCTGATCTGTTCCTGTGCTTGAGTCAATATATTCACCATGTACTGAATTAAAATAAGCTTCAGGCTGAATAAAAAAGCCTAAAATATTTATTCTGGCAAAGGCACCTACATGATAGCTGTATTTTGCATCTCCTTCTTCAAATCTGTCTTTATTTTCCTTAAGGCTTATATTGGTATTGCTAATTCCAGCCTTAGGCCCAATTGTAAAAATTTGCGCTTCTGCTACATATCCAAATAACAGAACGAATACGATGGTTGTTAATAATTTCTGTTTCATGATTTCTTTTTTAAAAATGATTTAATTTTACTTAACGTTTTTCTTGTTAAAAGTTATAATTTCGACCATCAATATAGGGTTTTTATCTATGAAATTTGAAAAAACAACATTAAGCCTGAATGATAGCCTGGAGAAAGCCTTAAATGAAAGGAAAGAAAAGGGAAGTTTTCGCTATTTAAGAATTCCTAAAGAAGGAATGATGGATTTTATTTCCAACGATTATTTAGGATTGGCAAAAGTGAAATCTATTTCCGAGGACATTAATGAATTCATAGATAATGGATCAGGCGGCTCTCGATTACTGAACGGTAATAAATTTTACCATGAAAATCTGGAAATCTATTTAGCAGAACATTTTCATTCTGAAGCATGCTTGCTTTTCAATTCAGGATATACGGCCAATTTAGGTGTATTATCTTGCCTTCCTCAAAAGGGAGATACGGTACTTTTTGATGAACTGTCGCATATGTGCATAAAAGAAGGAGTGAGGCTAAGCAGGGCTAATTATTTCAATTTTAAACACAATAGCCTCGAGAATTTAGAAAATAAATTAAAAAAAGCTGCCGGAAATATCTTTGTAGTAGTGGAATCTGTTTATTCAATGGACGGCGATCATGCTCCCTTAAAAGAGTTGGTAGCTCTATGTGATGAATATAATGCCAACTTAATTGTAGATGAGGCCCATAGCACAGGTTTGTATGGCGATACAGGGTTTGGTTTATGTTGTGACTTAGGTATAGAGGATAAGGTTTTTGCAAGAATCTTAACCTTTGGCAAAGCAGTTGGTTGCCATGGTGCGGCTGTGGCAGGAAGTAAGGTGTTAAAAGAATATCTGGTCAATTACAGTCGACAGTTTATTTATACTACTGCTTTGAATTTTCATGCCATAAAAACCATCGAAAATGCTCTTACATATAGGGCGCAACATCCTGATTTAGTGCAGCAGTTAACAAAAAATATTTTACTTTTTAGGCAATTGATAAACCCTAAAATCCTGAAACTGGAAAGTTTTCACCCTATTCAGGGAATATTTGTTCCCGGTAATGATGAAGTGACGAAATTAGCTAATCACTTGAATGAATTAGGCTTTAATTTGAGACCAATTGTAGCGCCCACAGTCCCGGTGAATGAAGAAAGGATCAGAATATGCCTTCATTCTTTTAACTCACCGGATGAAATCAGGAGGTTATGTGATGCAATAAATAGGTACTTTTTATGAAAATTTTTATTACAGCCATAGGCACAGATAGTGGAAAATCATTATTCAGTGCTATCATTACAGAAGCATTAAAGGCAGATTACTGGAAACCTATTCAGGCCGGTTTTCCAACCGATATAGAATATGTAAAGCATTTGATTAGTAATAATATATCAGAATTTATTCCTGAGGCTTACGTCTTAAACACGCCTGCCTCCCCTCATTGGGCAGCAGAATTAGATGGTGTACAGCTGAAATTAGATAATTTTTATTTACCGGAAACAAAAAATGAGCACCTGATAATAGAAGGAGCAGGAGGAGCCCTTGTACCATTAAACGATCAGGAATTTGTGATTGATTTACCCCAAAAATGGGAATTACCTGTAATATTGGTTTCTAACCTTTATTTGGGAAGTATTAATCACACCTTACTTACTTTAAATGAATTGAAAAGACGCAGAATTAAGTTGTTAGGAATTGTTTTTAACGGAAACTCACAGCCTTCAAGCGAGGAGATTATTTTAAAACATGCCGGAGTGCCTTGTTTACTAAAGATCAGTCAGGAAAAAATGATTGATAAGGAAACAGTAAAAAAATATGCTAAAGAATTAAGAGATGAAATTATTGAACTGCTATAAAAATATTCCTTCTCAGCTACAAAGAGTTCATTAATAAATCGGGGATATTAACTGACTAATATTTAGAAATCCCTCTGAATAATGAATAGTTTTACCGTCCTGAGATAATTAAACATTTTATAACATGAATTGGATAGATCGTGATAAAGCAAATATTTGGCACCCTTTTACCCAGTTAGTCAACGGATTTGATCATGTTATGATTGAAAAGGCTGAAGGACTCTATCTTTATACCCCTGAAGGCAGAAAGATCATGGATGCTATTTCCAGCTGGTGGGTTAATTTGCATGGTCATAGTCATCCTAAAATAGCAAAAGCTGTATTTGAACAGTCACAAAAGCTGGAGCATGTAATTTTTGCAGGCTTTACACATGAGCCGGCTATTGTACTGGCCGAAAAGCTATTGAGTATTTTACCTGAAAACCAGTCCAAAATATTTTATTCCGATAATGATTTTAGGT
>JBEPWY010000291.1:0-5068 GCA_041642185.1 Marivirga sp. | reverse complement strand
AACAGGATTATATACTCCTTTTTTAAAGGCCGGCTTTGCTTCTGTGTCAAAACCTAATATGGGTGCGTTCCACAATTTTGGAATTACCTCATCCCAGTCTGCGTCCTTTTCAAGTAAGGTAATTTCCCCCTCAAACTTCCATAAAGGAAGATCATTTATGGCTTCTTTAGTAATTTCAGTAACTAAACTCATTTATCTTTATCGGTAAATCTTCTAATCTTAATATTTAAGTATGCGAAAAGTATGGTCATGAACGGACTGATGATATTAAAGAAACAATAAGGCGCATACACCCAAGTGGATACCCCCAATACGGATGATTGCGTTGCTCCACATGTGTTCCATGGGATAAGCACACTGGTTACTGTTCCGGAATCTTCTAAAGTTCTACTTAATACTTCTGGCTTCAAACCTCTTTCCTTATAAGTTTCTGCAAACATTCTGCCGGGTACTACAATAGCTAAATACTGATCGGATGCGGTAATATTAAAAAACACACATGTACCTGCAGTAGAAGCTACTAAAGAGCCTGTAGAATTGGCTAACTTAATTATAGAGCTTGTTATGGTCTTTAACATTTTTGTTGACTCCATAATTCCCCCGAACACCATGGCACAAACAATTAACCAAATCGTGTTCAACATGCCTGACATACCACCTGTGGAAAGCAAATCATTCACCATTTGGTTACTTGTTGTTATGCTGATGTCGCCATACATGGCCAACATTACTGCTTTGTATGATGCTTCGAACATATTTCCTGTAATTCCTGAAATAGTTTCAATCACCTGAGGCTGGAAAATGATGGCAAAAACGCCACCTAATAAAGAGCCTATCAGTAAAGCAGGTATAGCAGATATTTTTTTCACAATCATAAAAATAACTGCTGCAGGCACTAAAAACAACCAGAAATTAATATTGAATTTATCCTGTATAGAAGATTGCACCAAAGCAATTTGTTCGATATCGGCTTGGGATTTATTCATAAAACCCCAGATCAGAAAAATAATAAGGGTAATTATAAAAGTTGGAACAGTGGTATAGGCCATATACTTAATATGTGTAAACAAATCTGTTCCTGCCATAGCAGGTGCTAAATTGGTGGTATCACTTAAGGGAGACATTTTATCTCCGAAATAAGCACCTGAAATAATAGCTCCTGCAACAACGCCCTCTCCTAAACCCAAGGTTTGCCCTATACCTAATAAAGCAATACCCAAAGTAGCGATTGTACTCCAGGAACTACCAGTAGCCACAGAAACTATAGCGCTCACAACACATGCGGCAAATAAAAATATGGTAGGGTTAAGGATTTCCAGTCCGTAATATATCATGGCAGGCACGATACCACTTAAAAGCCAGGTTCCGGCCAGTGCGCCGATTAAAAGCAATATAAGTATGGATGACATGGCAGAGCTGATGCTTTCCACAATTCCATCGAGCATGTGGCTCCATTTATAGCCCACTCTGAGGGCAACTATGGCGGCTACTCCCGCTGCAAGTATTAAAACTATCTGATTAGATCCGGCTAAAGCATCTTCGCCAAATATATAAACATTAAGACTTAAAAGAACTATTAAAAAGATGATGGGTATTAAGGCCTCAATTAAGCTTGGCTTTCTCTGCGTTTCCGTCATTTGGGTATTTTCAATCTAAATTTATTAATGAATTCGAAATATAATAAAAATAATAGTTCAGTCAGCCAATAGTTGCTGAATTTCCGAGCCTATTTGTGTTCCAATGGCTACTCCCATCCCTCCAAGCCTCACTCCGACTACAATATTATGGCTCACTCTCTTTACAATAGGTGTTTTATTCTCGCCAAATGCCATTATACCTGACCATTCCATATCTATTTCAAAATCCTGCTCCGGCAGTATAAAATCAGATATATCGTGCACAAGAGCATTTTTAATCTTATTATTGATCCCAAATTCATACGTCTGCTCGCTTTCGGTATCAACATTTCTGCCTCCTCCTATCAATAATCTGTTTTGTACATTTCTGAAATAAAAGTACCCATCATCGTAATGAAAAACCCCTTTAATCTTCAAACCCACAATTGGTTGGGTAATTAATATCATTCCCCTGCCAGGTGAAATATTTTCGTTTGGTAAAAACTGATGAGTAAAAGCATTGGTGCAAATAGCCACCTGCCCAGCTTTAAACCTGACAAATTCATTTTTTGTACTATCCTCTGCTTTTAAAACAACATGCTCATTCTGCTCATCAATCTGGTTTATTTTACATCCTGTAAAGATTTTAATATTATTTTCCGAGCATAAATCCCACCAGGCACGCATCATCTTTCCGGTGTCTATCTGGCCTTCAAACTGGTTACTTACAACAGTTTTTACCTTTTTACCATTTAATCCGAAATGCTCCATTAATTGGGGATTCTGCTTATAAACATCCGCTTTAAAAATGGGCCTTAGTAAATCGTTGAATTGCTCCATATGATCAAGAGCAGGCATTTCTTTATCCCTTATCAATTCATAACCGCCATTGCACTGGTAGTCAATTTTTTCATCTCCCAATGTTTTTCGCAACAAATGAAGGCCCTTCCACCTCTTTTCTACTAAAGCCAAAAGCGCGTCTTTCCCCAGTCCGGGCATATCATCCACAAGCTCGGTTAAACTTCCAAAGCAGGCAAATCCTGCATTTTTGGTGCTTGCCCCTGTCGGGAATATGCCACGTTCCATAATAGCGATGGAGGCCTGGGGATATTTTTTCCGCAAATGATAAGCTGTGGAACAACCCACAATGCCGGCTCCCACCACCACATAATCATAATTAGTAAATTGCTCTCTCTCCCAAAAACTGATCATTATTTACTCTTTATTTGTAACATTGGAATATTATAATTTGAAAAATAAAAGGTTTTAAGCGACATTGGAGCATTCATTGGTATAAATTAGCAAAAAACATGGCTGAGTTCAATCCAATCCTAAAAAAACAACACTACTATTTATGAATTTAGATAAAATAATTCAAAAGGCATCCCAATCATCTTTTTACCTTTGGGTATTAAATAAAGGATTGGATTTTATGATTCCTTTTAACAAACCTCATGGTTTTAAAATAATTGATATCAATGAAGAAAAAATCCGCACCAAACTGCCTTATAAAAGACGAAATCTTAATCATATTAAAGGTATACATGCCTGTGCAATGGCAACGGTTTCAGAATTCACTACCGGTTTGATGATTTTATATAAGCTGGATGTAAAGAAGTACCGCATCATTATGCAGAAACTGGAAATGGAATATCATTTTCAGGGTAAAATGGATGCTTATGCAGAATTTTCAATTAATGATACATGGGTAAAAGAAAAAGTGGAAGAGCCTTTAAAAACTGCCGATGCTGTAATTATTCCTTGTGAAGTAAAATTGTATGATAAGGAAAAAAACCACCTAAGCACCGGTATGATTTATTGGCAAATAAAGTCGTGGGATAAGGTAAGAACTAAAAAGTAAATATTGTTTAATACGAATGTATACAAAACAATTGGCTGCCCGTCAATTGCTTTTTTTGCATTATAATTAAACTCTTACACCTGAGTAGTTTTGGCATGCTACTTCACATTCACGACAAGCTTTAGCGCATTGCTGACAATGCTCCATATCGTGTTTATCGCATTCCTTTGCACACATTCTGCAGAAGTATTCACATTCTTTCACCATGCGTTCTGCATGATCGGAACCCGAGGCTATAAGGCTTGCTGTAATGTTGCATATTTTTGCACAATCTCTATCCAACCTTATACATTTCACCAACTTTTGAACCTCCTTTTCATCAAGACAAGCATCAGCACACATATCGCATTGAGTTGCACAATGCGCTAATTTTTTGAGTATTTCCTGAGATGGAGCCATAATTAAAAATTTTAAGGTTATAAAAAAGTTTGACCACCGGCTGATATAGAGTGAAACGAACCTGACTAAAAGTAGTTATGATTAGGCGTTGAAATGATGAGGGAAACTGCAGAACATTATTATGAGGAGAATCTGTCATAAGTCTGTATCGTAGATTAGCTGATAATACAGTAAGTTGTCTGACGTTTTTCAACGTGCCGACATCACGTACCGGTACCGGCCTAAGATTGAGAACTTATTGCTCAATGCCGGTACTTCGCTGAAGTCAGAAAATTTTCGTTCTACACCCAGAAAATACGAAAAGAAATAATAACCAAACTAAGTACCTCATACCCACTATTAAACTATTTGACTAACAAGCCCTTAAATAATTCTTCTACTTTTCCGGAGGAGGGTCGTGGAGCAATAGCATTTACTATTTTTCCTTTCGAATCAATTAATATATACCTTGGAACACCCCACATATTGTATGCTTCCTGAACTGATGGATGGTCCGGCACTTCTATTTCATTAGTATGAATCCCTTTTGGAACTGAATTCTTTTTCAAAAAATCGGCCCACTTTTCTGAGTCCTTATCTACCGAAACAAATAAGAACTCCACATCATTCTCACCTTCCATTTCTTTTTGTAATGCTTCGTAAAAAGGAAATTCCGCAATACATGGGCCACACCAGCTTGCCCAAACATCTATGTAAACCACTTTTCCTTTTAATTGACTAAGAGATACTGTATCGTTACTAATAGTTAGGCCTGTAATATCAGGCGCCGGCTCTCCTTCTGCTATCCTCAACCACTCATTATACTTTTTATCAAGCGATATGATATAATCAGAATTATTAAAATCTCTTTTAAACTCATTATAGACTGTGTCCAAACCCGGCGACCTGCCTTCAGATGCCAGCCAATGAGATATATTTTTAGCGATTAAGAATTCTTCTATGCCCGATTTAAATTTTTTTTCCTTGATCAGCTCATGTGTAATTACAGGAAAATGATGTTTAAGCGAGTCCACTTCCGATGCAGTGATGTCATCATAAATTGGCTCATAAATTTCAATTCTGTGAAAAAGATCTAAAACCTGGCTATTTCGGTCAGACCATGCCAGTGATTTCGGTCAAATGGTGCCACTGTAAAAGATGATGCAAAGTAGTGAAAAATTATTTATTCGTTCTTCAAAATTCCTTTTCTTAA
>JBEPWY010000290.1:0-5086 GCA_041642185.1 Marivirga sp. | reverse complement strand
CGGCATAAGGAGCATAAGACAAGCCTCTGCTGATGGCTTGCTCAATTCCGTTTTTCACTGAATAAAAACCTTCAGAAGAACGACCGCCCTGTATAAATTGTCTGTCTCTTTCATCTACATCAGAAGTGATCAGATTAGCCGCATCGGCATCTGTTCTTGCCACTATTACTGTAGGTACTCCCATTACATCTGTTGCCAGTCGGGCAGAAATTAATTTATTCACAGCTTCCTGAGTAGGTACCAATACCTTACCACCCAGGTGACCACATTTTTTGGCTGATGATAACTGGTCTTCGAAATGCACTCCGGCAGCTCCAGCTTCTATCATTCCTTTCATCAATTCAAAAGCATTTAAGTTTCCACCGAATCCTGCTTCTGCATCAGCCACTATAGGAGCCATCCAATGCACATCTCCCTCTCCTGTTACAGTTTGGATCTGGTCTGCACGTAAAAGTGCATTATTAATTCTTTTTACTACGCTAGGCACGCTATCAGCAGGGTATAAACTCTGATCCGGATACATTTGGCCTGAAAGGTTGGCATCGGCCGCTACTTGCCATCCGCTTAAATAAATGGCTTTTAATCCTGCCTGTACTTCCTGTATTGCCTGGTTACCGGTTAAGGCGCCCAATCCGGCTACATATTCTTCTGTATGCAATAATTCCCAAAGTCGTTCGGCTCCAAGTTTTGCAAGGCTATATTCAATTTTTACTGATCCTGATAAATTCACTACCTCCTCAGCCGTATAGCCTCTTTCAACACCTTTCCATCTGGGGTTTGTAGTCCAATCTGTTACTAACTCATTTATTCTTTCTTGCTTGTTCATAATTTTTAAGTTTAAGTTTAAATCCAGCCCCCCTTAGTCCCCCCAAAGGGGGGAGACGCTGGAATATTTATTTTTATTTATTCCAGGTTAATAATCTTAGCCATCCCTTTCCCCCTTTGGGGGATAAAAGGGGGCTATAAAAATGGATAAGCTTTTAGTGTCAGGAAGTCTTCGAACTCTTCATTGACTACCAAATCTTCCAGTAAAATGGCTGCCAGATCAATTTTTGCTGTATCTGTTCTCTTTTCGCCTAAATACTCTTTAGCTGCCGTTAATTCTTCGTTCAACAATCTTAAAAAGAGTGCCTTGTTCAGAATGCAGCCGTTTTTAAACTCCACATTATGGTGGTACCATTGCCATAGCTGAGCACGGCTGATTTCTGCAGTAGCGGCATCGTCCATCAAATTGTATAAAGCCGCCGCGCCAGTGCCCTGCAACCAGGATTCGATGTACAATAGAGCTACATTGATGTTCATCCTCACTCCTTTTTCGGTCACCAAACCATATAAAATATCCGGATCAGTCAGTTCCTCAGCAGTGACGGTGAAATCTTCTCTCATCACATGTTTCTGGTCTTTTCTACCTTCTAAATAAGGATTAAATACTTCGAGCACCGGCGGAATAAGTCCAGGGTGTGCTACCCAAGTGCCGTCATAGCCTGCTTCTGCTTCCAGTGTTTTGTCTTTTTTCACCTTTTCAAAAGCTTTTTTATTGGCCATTTCATCTTTGGAAGGAATAAAAGCCGACATCCCCCCTATGGCATGCGCCCCTCTTTTATGGCATGTTTTTACTAACAAATTTGCGTAAGCTTTCATAAATGGCACCGACATGGTAATGGCGCTTCTGTCGGGCAGAATGAATTCAGGATCATTTCTGAATACTTTGATGGCGCTGAAGATATAATCCCATCTGCCTGCATTCAGGCCTGCCATATGGTCTTTTAATTCATAAATGATTTCTTCCATTTCAAAAGCAGCTGTGATTGTTTCTATTAAAACAGTTGCTTTGATGGTGCCGTGCGCTACGCCTAATTCCTCCTGGGCAAAAGTGAACACCTCGTTCCATAGCCTGGCCTCTTCATGGCTCTCCAGCTTGGGCAGGTAAAAATAAGGTCCACTACCATTTCTTAGAAGCTCCTGTGCATTATGGTAGAAGTACAATCCGAAATCGAATAAAGAAGCTGAGATAGGTCTTCCGTTTACCAGGAAATGTTTTTCCGACAGGTGCCATCCCCTAGGCCTTACTTTCAATACAGCACGGTCTTTTTTCAGTTCATAAGTTTTGCCGTTGGGCGCTGTATAATCAATTTGGTCTCTTATGGCATCATACAAATTTTGCTGGCCTTCCAGAATGTTTTGCCAGGTTGGGCTGGTGGCATCTTCAAAATCAGCCATGAAAACCTTTGCATCGGAATTGAGGGCATTGATGATCATTTTTCTGTCTACCGGCCCAGTAATTTCCACCCTTCTGTCCTGCAGGTCTTCCGGTATAGGAGCTACGGACCATTGTTTATATTCACGGATGCGTTTGGTAGATTCCAGAAAATCAAGCTTTTCGCCTTTTTCTATTCTTTTATATCGCGCCCTTCGTTTAGCCAATAAATGTAATCTTTGGCTGTTGAATTGCTCGTCTAATTTAAAGAGGAAAGCTTTGGCCGCATCAGTTAACAAAGTATGATGTTTGCTTTGTATTTCAACATTTTCCTTAATTGTTACTTTAGGTTCCATATGCTTGTTTTTTAGATGATTGATATTTCAAATGTAGAAAAGCTAAAAATAAAATACAAGCGAATATTCGCTACTGGATTTTATTCGCTATATTTGCGAATGCCTCCATTTGTAGCATTATGGCTTTATGGGGAAGAAAAAAAATTGAAATTAATTTCTTCGCTTTTGAAATGAAGGGGGAGATGGATGTGTTTTGGCTGAACAACAAGAAATTTGGCTTTTTTGCACGATGCATTTCAACTCGTCCCTTAGGACGAAAGCGGGTGGCCGGACAAAAATCCGGGCAGAGTTGGCATTTGTGCGGCCGGGGATATTTTTGTCTTGATTTTTTCTATCTTTTTTATCAAGAAAAAAGATTAAAAGTAAAAAAAGAGGTATAGCCAAAGTTCGTATTTCACAAGTCTGGCTGCTTGTTATAAACAACAAAATATAAATCAGAATTATATATGTCCGTATCCGAAGATAATGTCCGCCTGATATTTGGTTTGAAAGTAAGGCAGTTAAGACAAGAAAAGAAGATGTCCTTTGCACAGCTGGCACAGAAAACAGGCCTCTCGGCTTCTTACCTGAATGAAATTGAAAAAGGAAAAAAATATCCTAAAGCCGAAAAAATAGGAATACTGGCAGAAGCTCTGGAAGTGCAATATGATTGGCTGATCTCCTTGCAGCTCAGTAAAAATCTGGCCCCGGTAAGCGAGCTATTGAAATCCAACCTCTTAACAGAACTTCCATTAGAGCTGTTCGGATTGGAGCCGGCCACTTTGCTGGAGCTGCTCTCCAACGCACCAGATAAATTGGGCGCTTTTTTGAGTACCATCATTGAAATAAGCAGAAATTATGGCATGCGGGTAGAAAACCTTTATTTCAATATGCTCCGCTCCTACCAGGAAATGTACGACAACTATTTCCCTGATATAGAAAAGTCAGTTGAGGCTTTTCGCAACGAATTCCTTCAGTCGGCCGACTTCCCTTACACCCGAGAGACTTTGGAGACAATTCTTACAGAGCAATTCCATTACAGAATTACCGATGAAGTATTGCAACACCAAAAGGAATTGAGCGGACTGCGCTCTGTATTTTTAGAAGGAAAGAAACCGCATTTATTGATCAACGGAAAATTGAACGAGGGCCAGAAAGCTTTTGTATTAGGACAGGAAATAGCCTACTCCTACTTAAAATTAAAACCGAGACCTAAGACTACGGCCTGGCTGGATGTACACTCCTTTGAAGAGGTGCTCAACAATTATAAAGCTTCTTACTTCTCCTGTGCTTTGGCCATACCGGCAAAAAGCATCATCCCTGCCCTCTCCGGCTTTTTTAAGCAGGATAAATTTGAGGCCCAAATATTACTGGACCTATTAGATGAATACCGATGCTCTCCAGAGAACCTCTTTCACAGGATGACCAATTTATTGCCCAAAGAATTCGGAATCAGGGAATTGTTCTTCTTAAGGTTTAATGCGGTGGCCGACAACCATTATAAGCTGACAAAGGAAATGCATTTATCCGGGCTACATAACCCGCACGGCACTGCCCAGGACCAGCATTACTGCAGGCGCTGGATCTCTATTGATATTTTAAACGATATCAAAGAGATGCAAGCCAGCGGAGAAGAGCAGGTTTTATGCAAAGCCCAGAGGAGCAAATATGTGGATTCCGACAATGAGTACCTGATCATCACTTTTGCCAAACCTGGCGCTAAAAGCTTTTCCGACCGCAGCAGTGTGTCCATTGGCTTGCTGATTACACCGGCACTTAAAAAGCGGGTAAAGTTCTGGAACGACCCTGCCATTCCTATCCGACTGGTAAACGAAACCTGCGAGCTCTGCTCCTTGCGCGACTGCGCAGAAAGGGCCGCCCCCGCCACTGTTTATGAAGCCAGGCAAAAAGAGCAGACAATGAAAAAAGCTTTGAAGTTGCTGCAGGGGGAGTGAAGAAGGGGAATGTTGGGAAAGAGAGTTTTGCCTCTGCGGTTTTTCAATGAAAGATTATTACTATTACGCTAATCATCTTTTGACAATAAGACATCTATCATTCTCTGACTCCATTCAAATTCAAAAGCATCCTCAGAAACATAGTTAAGTTTTCCTTCAACAACTTCAAATACAAAATTTGCAGGGATAGAAGAAGTATCAAAAAAATGAATTTCATCAAAGGAATTAATATTTTCCAATATGCTGTTAAAGGAATTGTTATATCTGTCTATAATTGTTTCTTCTGCAACAAAATGCCCTAAATGTCTCACTCTTTTTTGAACTCTTTCAATCAGGATGTTCACATCATCTAAATAATAGAAATAGCAAAAAGAATCTGCTTCATACTTATTAATGTAAGATAAGAGGAATCTAAAAGAAGCAGGATCGTGAAGGTTATTTTCGATTAAAACTACATCTTCAAATTCTAATGCTTTACAAATATATACATCTAAAATGTGAAATAATTCTGCTTCAGAGAGTGGCTGAGAAAACCTTAGCTCTTGCTGTTGCTTGATCAAATCAGGATTGACAAAAAAGATATTTTTGTCAATACTATG
>JBEPWY010000289.1:0-5173 GCA_041642185.1 Marivirga sp. | reverse complement strand
AAAAAGCCCACCACTTTCGTGACAGGCTTCTGTTATTGTCGGGGTGGCAGGATTCGAACCTACGACCTCCTCGTCCCAAACGAGGCGCGATACCGGGCTACGCTACACCCCGCGACATTAATAAATTCTTTAATCTTTTAAATCAGAAACCTTTTGTTTCTAAACCGCATTATGCGGAGGAGGGGGGATTCGAACCCCCGGAACCTATTACTAAGTTCGGCAGTTTAGCAAACTACTGGTTTCAGCCACTCACCCACTCCTCCAAATCGGTAAATATTGCTATCTTTGCCCGAATTGGAATGCAAATATAAGGGAATGATTTAAACTTATACAAATGACTTTCAGCATATTTTTAAAAAATATTTAATATATCTTCCAATCGTCTGATAAACAGCAGGTAGGGTTGTTAAATTTTTCCTAAAATATTTTTTACCTGATCAATCATGTTAAATAAAATAGATTCCTTTTCAACATACTGTTGGCCTTTCCGTTTCGTTTTATATTTTTGTGCAAAACATAAACTATGACGTGGATAAATTCTCTGGGAACAGAGGAAATTGTTTTTATTGTACTTTTTCTGGGACTCTACCTTGCTTATACATTCAGGGTGTTCCGTATAGCCAAAAGGATAGGTCAGGCTTATTCTAATGTGCTACCTAAGTTTCTTCTCAGGTCTTTAATCTTTGCCTTGCTAATAATATCATTATTAGGCCCGGCTTTTGGTGAAGACAAGCAGGAAGTAAAAGCTGTAGGGAAGGATATTATGATTGCGGTAGATCTTTCTGAATCGATGAACGCTACCGATATAGCACCCAGCCGACTAGAAAAAGTAAAGTATGAATTAAAAAACATTGTGGATGCCTTTAGCTCCGACAGGATTGGATTGTTGATTTTCTCTTCTGAAGCTTTTGTGCAATGCCCTCTAACATACGATCAAAATGCATTAAACTTATTCATTGAAACTTTGAATACGGGGTTGGTGCCTGGTACAGGTACTGATTTTGGTTCAGCCTTATCAATGGCTTATGATAAATTAACAAAAGATGAGTCCTCTGCCGAAAATCAAAAGTCTAAAATTATAATTTTGATCAGCGATGGGGAAGATTTTGGCGATGACACTGATAATGCAGTCACTAAAATTAACAAATCAGGAATAAGGCTTTTCACTTTGGGAGTGGGAACAGAAAAAGGAAGTAAAATACCCACCCGAAGAGGATATAAAAAAGATAGAAACGGAAATGAGGTTACGACTCAGTTAAATCCTAAATCTTTGAAAAACATTGCTTATGATGCAGATGGTAAGTATTTTGAAATTAATTATATGGATAATGAGGTGGGTAGATTAATTGCCACAATAAACGCCATTGAAGGGGAATTAAAAGACACCAAAGTTGTTGATGTATCAGCAAATAAATTTCATTATTTTCTTGGCCTTGCTTTTATGTTGTTGCTCCTTGATATTTTTACTTCTGTGAAAATTATAAAAATATGAAGCTAAAACTTATTTATATTCTTTTAATAGGTTTCTTTTTTAGCCAAAGTGCTTTAGCCATAGACCCTATAAGTAAAATCGCAAAGGCTAATAAAGCTAAAGAGCTTGCAAAAGAAGCTTATGTCAATGGTGAATACAATAAAGCTATTCAACATTATTCCTATTTGCTGGATTCCCTTAATTATGAGAGTGAGGAAGCTCAGTTGAACAGAGCGCATTCATATTTTCAGTTAAAAGATACTATCAATGCTTTTGATAATTACAGAAGCCTTAGTACTGCGAAGTCTAAAAGTATTCAGTCAAAGGCTTTTTTACAGATGGGCAATCTTTCGGAACAACAAAAAGAATATGAAAATGCCCTTTCTTATTTTAAAGAAGCTTTAAAAACTAATCCTGCTAACCAAGAGGCTCGGTATAATTATGAACTCCTGAAGAAAAAGATGAAGGAGCAGGAGGAAAATCAGGATCAGGATCAAAAGGATCAACAAGATCAGGACAAAGAGCAGCAGGATAAAAAGGAAGAAAATAAAGATCAGGAAAGCAAGGAAGATCAGGATTCTGAAAGTCAGAAAGATAAAAAGGATCAGGAGAAATCCCAAGAAGATAAAGAAGCAGAGAAGGATCAGCAGAAAAAGGATGCTGAGGACAGTGAAGGTGAGGAGGGTGAAAAATCCGAAGAAGAAAAGAAAAAAGAACAGGAGCAAAAAGAGGGAGAAGAAAGCGAATCTGAAGATCAGAAACCTATGGAGCCTTCTACCCGTGAAAAGCTTGAAGAGATGAATGTTTCTGAAGAAAAGGCGAAAATGATATTGGAAGCCCTAAGAAATAAAGAAGCACAATATTTTCAGCAAATGAGGAAAAAAGCTACTGAAAGACCAAAATCAGGTAAGCCGGATTGGTAATGATTTTAAACTATCTTTTTATCAATGGCCTTTTTCCTTAATTTTACTTTTAATAAATAATCAAAATAATATAAAATGAAAGAAGTATATATTATATCTGCAGTAAGAACTCCTATAGGCAGTTTTGGAGGAAGTTTAGCTAGTTTAACAGCTATTGATTTAGGAGCTGCTGCTATAAAAGGCGCTTTACAAAAAGCTAATGTAGATGCCAAAGAAGTGAATGAAGTATTCATGGGCAATGTAGTGTCTGCTAATTTAGGACAGGCTCCGGCTCGTCAGGCAGCCATTGCTGCAGGATTAGGATATAACGTTCCATGTACCACAGTAAATAAAGTTTGTTCTTCAGGAATGAAGTCTGTAATGTTTGGCGCACAAAGCATTATGCTTGGCCATGCAGATACTATTGTTGCTGGTGGAATGGAAAGTATGTCAAATATCCCTTATTATATTCCAAAAGCCAGATATGGCTATAAGTATGGTAATGGCGAATTAGTTGATGGTTTATTGAAGGACGGCCTTTGGGAGGTTTATAATAATTTCCCTATGGGTAATTGTGCCGATAATACTGCTAAGGAAATGAATATCACCCGTGAAATGCAGGATGAATACGCAATCAATTCTTACAAAAGAGTTGCTGCAGCTACAGAAGCCGGTCATTTTAAGGATGAAATTGTACCTGTTGAAGTTCCACAAAGAAAAGGTGACCCATTAGTGGTGGCTGAAGATGAAGAATACAAAAATGTAAAATTTGAGAAAATACCAGGGTTGAGACCGGTTTTCTCAAAAGATGGAACGGTTACCGCTGCAAATGCATCTACTATTAATGATGGGGCATCTGCATTGATTTTAATGAGTAAAGAAAAAGCTGATGCTTTAGGCTTAAAGCCAATTGCAAAAATCAGAGGGTTTGGTGATGCCGCTCAGGATCCTATCTGGTTTACAACGTCCCCTTCTTTAGCAATTCCTATTGCTATGAAGAGAGCAGGTGTTTCTCAGGATGAGGTTGATTATTTTGAAATCAACGAAGCATTCTCAGCTGTAGCCATAGCTAATAACCAGGAGCTTAATTTAGACCCTTCTAAAGTAAATGTATTTGGTGGTGCTGTAGCATTAGGTCACCCATTAGGAGCCTCCGGTGCAAGAATTATGTCTACTTTACACTCTGTGTTGAGAAACAAAGGAGGAAATATCGGTGTGGCCGGTATCTGTAATGGTGGTGGAGGTGCTTCCGCTATCGTTATTGAAAAAATGTAAGGAATTAAAAACAGAAATTTTTGTTTTGATTACACAATATATCCCAATTCTAATCTTTATACGATTGGAATTGGGTTTTTTTATAAGGAAATCTCTTAATTAATTTGGTTTTAGTGGTAAGTCTGTTGTTTATTTAAAAGGATCGGCCTTATTCATTTTAGGGATTCCAGCCAGCGGCTGGTCAGCCTATGGCTGATTTTTATAGAGCTTCTTTTGGGTCAAGCCAAAAGAAAGGAAAGATTTTTGCAAAGCACCTGTTATAGAAGAAAAAATGAACAGAGCATTCTTGATATGTTATTTATCTTGAGTATCCTAAACGTAGTTCCCCTCTAAAGTCGTGGTAGAACCATTCATTTTACATTACTTGTTTAATAAAAAAAATAAATTCTTTGAAATACTTAAGCTACATATTTAAAATAGTTATCAGCTTTTCATTTTTGCTATTGGTTACTGTACAATTAAATGCACAGGAGCTTAAGAAAGTAATCAGTTATTACGATAGTGCAGAAAATATGCCTAAAGAAGTGTATTTTATTGCCAATAATGATAGTGCTCAGATAGAAGGTGACTATAGAAAATATTATCAGTCGGGAGAATTATTTGCGGAAGGACAATTCAAGAATGGAAAAGAAACTGGTGTATTTGAAATGTATTATCCCGATGGTCAACTTATGCGCACCACTGAGTATCAAAATGGAAGCCGTACCGGAAAAACAGTTGTTTACAATAAGGAATACAAGAAGTTGCAGGAAGCCTGGTTTGAAAACGATACTTTAAATGGAAAATTAAAGGTTTACTATCATACAGGGCAAATAAAAAGTGAAAGTGATTTTTCAAATGGTAAACCGGATGGATTGGTGCATGAATATTTTGAAGATGGCACACTGGCTCAAAAAATTACTTATAAAAACGGTAAACCCAATGGTCTTACAGAGCGGTATTTCTCAAATGGTAAAATAAAAACAAGAGAGAATTATGTAAATGGAGATTTGAATGGTGCATTTGAGACTTATTTTAACAACGGACAGCAAGAAACTATTTTTACCACTTCCAAGGGTAAAAAGTCGGGTGAGCTTCGTAGTTATGACAGAGAAGGTAATTTGTTGTTAATCGGCCATTATCTAAACGGAATTTTACATGGGCAAAATATAAGCTATTACCCTAATGGTATTGTGAAAACCATCAGAAACTATAAAGATGGCTTTCTTTCTGGGGATGTAATTGAATTTAATAAAGATAGTGTAATTGTTTTAAAAACCACTTACAGTAAAAATCAGGAAAATAAAGAAATAGTTGATTACTACACTTCAGGCAACGAGAAGGCGATATCCTATTTCCGCAATGATATTCCTGAAGATGAGTGGACGTATTTTTTTGAAAGTGGAAAATTACAAAAAGTGGAAAACTATAGTAACGGAATGTTACAAGGTACTCGTAAAATTTTTTATGAGGGTGGTCAACTGAAATCTGAAGTTGAATTTCAGGCCGGTAAAAAAACAGGTATAGAACAGACGTTTCATGAAAA
>JBEPWY010000288.1:0-5179 GCA_041642185.1 Marivirga sp. | reverse complement strand
ATAAAATGAAAAATAATAAATCAGCTGTTGCCTGATAATAATATTAATTTTGTCCTAATCCATAATGTGTAAAAAAAAGCCCTGAAGACTCAGGGCTTTTTGCTTATTCCTGGTTTTCGTATTTTTCTTTAAATTTCTGATACAACCTTTGCTGATGAGCTTCGAGTGTTACCTTTCTTCCTTCTATAAACACATAAGCAAGGTTATTAGATTTCATATCTAACAAATCTCCTTCTGACACCACTATAGAGGCTAGTTTACCTACTTCAAGTGAGCCAATTTTATCAGCCACTCCCATAATTTCAGCTGGATTAAGCGTAACCATTTTTAAAGCTTCTTCCTTACCAAGTCCATATGCTGCAGCTGTACCGGCTCCAAAAGGTAAATTTCTCACCTTCATCACCTCATCCCATTGGCCTAATGCTACCTTAATTCCTGCTTCTTTTAAAAGAAAAGGTAATTTATAAGGCATATCTACTTCATCACCTGTTCTGTCGGGTAATCGATGAGTATCTTCTAAAATAACGGGGATATTATTTTCAGCAAGAAAATCTCTTACATAATACGCTTCCCCTGCTCCTACAACTACAATTTCATCTACTCCCATTTTTTGAGCAAACTGCACTGACTCAACAATCTCTCTTGCTCTATCTGT
Source organism: Marivirga sp. (assembly GCA_041642185.1). Lineage (GTDB taxonomy): Bacteria > Bacteroidota > Bacteroidia > Cytophagales > Cyclobacteriaceae > Marivirga. Next base: position 4,524 of record JBEPWY010000288.1, on the reverse strand, counting down.
ATGGATATAAAGACTTTTTGACCCATCAAATAAGCCTGCCATGGCCTCCATTTTAAGGTTGGTAGTTTTAGGTTGAGTAGTATTACCATAAGAAGAAGCATCTTCCATAAACTTTTTAAGTTCAGTATATTGCTCTTCGTATTGCTCATTTTCGCGATACTCAGTTTCACCCTTCCACCAACGAGGAGCCAATAATTTTGCCGGCCAGTTAAGATGAATACCTTCATCGGCTTTTAAAACGCCGTCTTCCCAGTTCCATGCATCTAAATTCATAACAGATGAACTACCTGAAATCCTACCGCTTCTAGGGGTTGTTTGAGCATATAAAATTCCATTAAACCTGGTAGTAGGTATTATCTCAGAATCTGTATTATAAGCAATTAAAGCTCTAACATTTGGATTAAAATCTCCTGTTTCTGCCTGATCTCTGGATGCGCGTACCGCAGCTATTTCTTCCAAACCTACAATAGTGTTGGAAGCAATTAAACCGGGATAAACATGCATTCCTTCTGCATTAATTACCTCAAACCTGGAAAGGTCAAGACGTATAACAGTAGCATCTGCAACATTAGTAATTTTTCCATCTTCAAATGTAATAACCGAATTTTCAATTACTTCTCCTGTCCCTAAATGAGCAACAGCATTCATAATCGCAATGGGTTTTTCCTGCTTTGTGCCGGGAGCAGGCACCTGTGCTAATCCCAAGTGGCTAATACCCAAAAACAAAATTATAGCAATAATATTTTTTATTAATTTAAACATAGTCAGCTTATTTTAAAGATGAATAATTTTCAATTTCGGTTTCACAATGGTAAATGATTTGAGACTTTGGTTTAGCCGCTTGAGTTTCCTTACCATTTTTCTTCTCACCTTGCATTTTAGTTACGAGCCGAGCCCTTTCTAACTGAATTGCTTTCATTTCTTGCTCCTCTTTTTCAATGTCGTAAAAAATAGCTCCTTCAATAATTGTTTTTTCAGCTTTGGCATATATTGATAAAGGATGATCGCTCCATAATACAACATCTGCATCTTTTCCTATTTTAATACTTCCAACACGCTCATCAAGGTGCATTAATTTAGCAGGATTAAGAGTAACCATTTTCCAGGCTTCTTCCTCACTAACTCCTCCGTACTTTACAGTTTTCCCTGCTTCCTGATTCAGCCTTCTACCCATTTCGGCATCATCCGAATTAATAGCAGTTACCACTCCTTCCCCATGCATTAAAGCAGCATTATAAGGAATAGCATCATTCACTTCAAATTTATACGCCCACCAATCGGAAAAGGTGGAACCTCCTATGCCTTGCTCTTTCATTTTATCAGCCAATTTATAACCTTCTAAAATATGGGTGAAAGTATTGATTTTAAAACCATATTCTTCCGCCACATGCATCAGCATATTAATTTCTGATTGCACATAAGAGTGACAAGATATAAAACGCTTACCATTCAAAATTTCAACAAGAGTTTCAAGTTCCATGTCTCTTCTTGGTGCACTAGCTTTTGATTTCTGCCTTTTAGATAAAGAATTAAAGTTGTTCCATTCTTTTTCATATTCTTTGGCTCGTGTAAATGCGTCTGCAAACACTTGCTCTACTCCCATTCTGGTTTGAGGAAATCTTACAGTATTCTGTTCTCCCCAGTTAGATTGCTTCACATTCTCTCCCAAGGCAAATTTGATGTATTTATCGGCCCATGAAACTTTCATTTCTTCCGGACTGTAACCCCATTTTAATTTGATAATTGCTGACCTTCCTCCTATTGGATTGGCTGAACCATGTAATAAATGAGAAGTGGTTACACCACCTGATAATTGTCTGTAAATATTAACATCTTCAGAATCAACTACATCTTCAATATTCACTTCAGCAGTTACAGCTTCAGAACCTTCATTTACTCCTCGGCTAATAGCGATATGAGAATGTTCATCCACAATACCCGCTGTTAAATGCTTTCCTGTGCCATCAATTTCTCTTGCAGATAATGCAGAAATATTTTTACCTATTTGGGAAATTTTACCGTTCTGAAGTAATACATCCGTATTTTCTAAAACACCATCTGCTTCATTGGTCCAAACTGTTGCATTTTTTATTAAAATAGTTTCTGCAACTGGTTTGGTACTTTTTCCATGTGCAACAAAAGGATAAATTAAAGCACCTGGTTCTGTTGTGTTTTCAGCCGAATCCTTAACGGCTTCATTTTTATTTTCCTTTAATTCAACATCCGCTGTTCTTAAAGCAGTCCATTTTTGCCAGTTCCCTTCAGGAGTAACTGCATTACCAGACATTCCATTACCAGTAATCCAGCCTGACAATCTCATTTTGCCTGTTTCCTCTTTTGAAGTATCTGATTTAAACGATAAAGTGATAAGTTCTTTAGTGAGAGTAGATTTCACATCTGTTTTAACAGAGTCGTTCCAAACAATTTTAAATACATGTTTATCAGGTTCTCCTGTCACTTCTAAATCGTAATTTTCATCAGCCAGGCTCAATTCATATTTTCCTGAAAGATCTTTTTTGCTGATATCAATATAATTATGTTGATGCCCCTGCACCCAGTTTTCAAAAATCTTAGTCTTCTTTTTAAACGGACTTCCATCAGTAATTATAAAATTGGCAAGCATACCATTTTTAAGGCTACCAACCGTTTCTTCCATTTTCACCATTTTGGCAGGTGTATAGGTAAGCGCCTTTAATGCAAGTTCTTCAGACAAACCTGCATCAATAGCTTTTTCTAACATTTCAGCCAACTTTGACACATCTTTTAAACCGTCGGCCGTAATGGTGAATTCTATACCAGCATCTGCAAGCTTTACTAAATTATAAGGAGCCATTTCCCAATGCTTCATATCTTCAAGACTTATATTCATTGCATCTAACGGGTCCTCAACATCATATGCATCAGGAAAATTAACGGGCACAATTAATGATGCTTTTGTTTCTTTTACTTCTTTAATTCGTTGATATTCATCACCTGCCCCTTTTATAATAAACTGCACGCCCATTTCATCTCCCAGGTTGTCAGCTCGTAAAAGATATAATTTATCAGTACCTGCGTCAAAAAACTGAACAAGATTTTTGTTGTTATTAAACGCCTGTAAGGATAGATCAACCATTTCATTTTGACCTGAATACCATTCTGCATCAAAGTAAGTTTGCTTAATTAGAGCAATAGCACCCATTAAAGAACTTGGATTATCCTGAGTGGAACTTCCTTTATCAAAAGAAAAGTGCGAAGAAGCTTTCTCTTTCAAAATAACTTCATTTTCTGCATCTTCTCTTAAAGCAACAAAGGTGCCTCGCCCTCTTACCAGTCCATCCTGGCTATGGGTAAGTGCTGAACCAAAGCCAGCTTTCCTCAACTTTTCAGCTTCAGATTTACTGATCGTGAAATTTTTTGAGGCATCAAAATAAGATTTTACTGCATCATTAGCATTATAGGCTCCAGCTGTTTTAGGATCTAATTGTGGAGCTCTTTTACTTCCTGTCTTCTGTTTAGGCAATCCAAGATCAGTAGATAATTCTATAAATGAAGGATATATATGTTTGCCTGATAAATCGTGTATTATAGCTCCTTCAGGAATGGGAATATCAGTGCCTGAAGCTATAATTTTATTTTCTTTGATAATAAGAGTTGCATTTTCTATGGAGGTTTGATAATCCGTATGCAAAGTTAAATTCGTAAAAGCATGCAGCCTTGTCCTTTCATCTTTTACGCCATTAACCTGAAAAGTTTCCTGCGCATTAGATGAAAAAACCACAAAACATAAACATGCAATGATAAATTGTCTGATCATAATGTATTCTTCGTTTAGTTTAGAGAGATCAAAATACAGCTTTTCTGTTTATTATCTAAAATATAAAGAGTACAATTCTTTAATTGGTGAATTAAGGATTTAGACGGAGAAAAAACAGATATTATAAGCTTAAATTACATTAAAATATAATTTAAAGATTTAATTCAATACCCTGATTTACCTTAAAAAAGTTCAATTTTGAATCAAAAATTACTTCATGGCAAAAGACATATATTCTAGCGGTTTTTTGTTTCTCAGAAATAAGCATAAATTTAGATAGAATTAAAAAATATTTTTTTTTACTCATGAAATAGTCATAAACGCAGCATACCAACCGAGCATGAATATTATAAGAAAATGTGACGGTTAAAGGTTTGCTGACAGCTGAACTATTCCATGTGACAATTTAAAATCAATTATATACACATGAAATAGTCATAAACGCAGCATACCAACCGATCATGAATTTTACAAGCAGGAATGGCGGTTTTTAGGTTTGCTGACAGCTAAACTATTCCATGTGGTAACTAAAAAACAAATAATATACACATGAAATACGCATAAATATTTGAGGCAAATCCCAATAGCTATCGGGACCAATAGCCAGATAGCTTGCCTGCCTTTGGCAGGAATATTTATCGCGAATTCCATAACACTAAAGCGACACAAGTTGTGACAATTTAAAATCAATTATATACACATGAAATAGTCATAAACGCAGCATACCA
>JBEPWY010000287.1:0-5197 GCA_041642185.1 Marivirga sp. | reverse complement strand
TCCGGTTCGGTAAGAATCCTCTTGATTTTCATAAATTTGTAGAAAATATTGAGGGATAAATTCTCCTATAGGTGCGATTTCATTTTCAAAATCCATATAAAACGCATTGATACTAGTTTGAATCTGTGTTTGGTTTAAACGATATCCGAGTTCATAATCATTCACATATTCTGCTTTTACCTGGTCCTGGTTTTGTAACAAATCAATATTTCCTTGATTAATTTGTGTATCCCCTAAATAGTCGCCTCTGTTAGGCTCTCTGCCACTTCTTCCAAAAGAAGCATATAAATTGCTCCAATTGTTCAACTTATAAGTAAGTCCCACTTTTGGGTTTAAAAATTGCCAATTATAGGTAGGGATAGTTCTTTCAGCACCTAAGAAATCATTGTCAGGCTCCATTTTTAAGCTAACAAACCTGGCTTGCACATCTGCAAAAGCTATAATATTGTTAATTTCATAAGATGCTTTCGCAAATCCGCTTATTTCGTTTTTTGAAGATTTATCCTGATAATAAGGTGTGGAGTAATTAGGGATAAGCTGCTCTATATTTTCCCTTAAAAATGTATATGCGTGGATTCCAGTACTCCAGTCTATAGCACCAATATCTTCGTTATAGTAGCTCATGATTCCATAATGGTTGTTAAATAGCGGGTAATTTATTTGGGTAAAGGTGCCGTTATCATCATAGCCATATGGGAAATCTCCGCCAGCTCCACCATAATAAACAGAAGTAGTTAAGCTTTTCTTAGAGCTAAAGAAATGGGAATGTTCCAGCTGTAGCAATGATTGTCCGAAATCATCAGTATCGTTTACACTGTTTATGTTGGTTCGTGGGTCTTCCTTGATTAAAGATAAAGGTACCGGGCTATAAGCCAACTCATTTTTTGTTCTTCCTAAAAAGCCAGTAAGTTTAATAACATCATTCTTGCCAAAATAACCACCGCTAAAAAACATGGAGTATGAATCAGTTCCTGAATGGTGTCGATACCCATCACTATAGGTTTTGCTCATCCTAGCATAAAAAGCAGTTTTGTTTTCTAACAAACCAGTCTTCACCTCTGCACTTCCTTGCCAGGTATTGAATGAGCCGCCCAATAAGGAAATAGTTGCTTCTGGTTCTGCTTGATTAATATTTTCAGATTCATAGCTTATGGAACCTGCGTAAGATGCTGTTCCGTTGGTAGAAGTACCGACACCCCGTTGAATTTGCACGGATTCCACACTATTTGTAAAATCTGTAAAATTAGAAAAGTAAACTCCTTGGTCCATCATATCATTAAGCGGTACACCATTTAAAGTAATGTTGATCCTTTTTTGACTAATTCCTCTAAGTCTCATGCTGCCGTAATTGGTAAAGCGGGTACCGGCATCAGAATTTACCTGAATAGATGGGGATAAAGTTTCTAAAACAAAAGCCCCGTCTTGTCCATTAAAAACTTCATTTATTTGAACCTGGTTAAGGGTTTTCTGAGTAATTGGAGCAATAGATTCAGCACGGATAGCTTTAACTGTTACTTCTTCAGATTGAACAGTAGCAGGTTTTAAGCTGAAGTTTAATTTCTGGTTTTTATCAATGGTTATTTGTTTAGTAACTTCCTCAAACCCTATATAGCTCACTCTAATTCTATATTCTCCCTGAGGAATCTCTGTAATCTTAAAATTACCTGAAATATCTGTGGCATCTCCTTTATTTATTTTAGCTAAATAAACATTAGCACCTGTTAAAGGCTCATTAGCATTGTCAGTTACTTTTCCTGATAAGCTGAATTGTGCAAAAGCATTTCCTGTAATTACTATATTAATAGCCATTAAAATAGTAAAGCACTTCATAAATTTGTAAAACATTTTAAATTATAATTATAAGTTTAACATTTGAAAAGCGGGGTACTTACTTTTCTTTGTTTTCCTTAAACCGCTCCCTTCGACCGCATTACCGGCATCAGGTTCATTGGGTATAATCTCAGCCCGTGTATTAAGGCACCCCTAGCTCGTGAAAGCTAATTTCTTACTAATATTAAATATTTTTGTAAATTATGTTCAATCCATCTTCTTAATTACGAAAGATGAGGAGACATAGTCTATTCTGATTTATACTTTAATTTTTAAAAATTCCTACGTCCGCATTACCGGCATCAGGTTGAGGGTATATTCTCAGCCCGTTATTATAAGGCACCCCTATTGATGTCACAAATGTAGAATGGATTTTGATTGGAAGCAAAGAATATCAGATTAAACCTTCCTAAGTAGAATAAATCATTGAAAATGCCTTTTAATTAAATCAATAGCCTTCTTTAGCCTATTTTTTCCCGATATAACCTGATAATCACATTCATATTGCAGAAGATTTTTATTATATCGCTCAAACAATTCATCCCTTATTCCCGGATTCTCCCTTAAAGGATCCTCCTTCCAGGGTAAATCCGGCTGGCACAATAAATAAAAATCATAGGGCGATTTCTCCAATTTTTCCAATACCCATGGGTGACATTCTCCAAATTTAATCTCATACCAGACTTTCATCATAATCAGGTCGGTATCGCAAAACAATATATTCTTGGCTATACCTGTCATTTTTAATTCCCATAATACCATTCCCTTACTGATAGCCAATAAGTCATTTTTGGAATATTTCGGACCGTTTTCTTCCAGGTATTTTCTGCCATATTCCGGTACAAAGGGCTCGTTAAAGTGATGTGCCAACTGTTGGGACAAGGTGCTTTTCCCGGTGCTTTCAGGTCCTATAATGGCAATTTTTTTCATGTCGCTTGTAAGTTGTATGACTTCCGCCATTTATAATAACCTATGGTAGCAATTATAACATAGGCTGCAAAAAGTACCGATGTGAGGTAAAGTTCTCTTTGAAAAAAGATATAGGCACCCACAGCATCAATAACAATCCAGTACAGCCAGTTTTCCAGCACCTTTCTGGTAACAAGCAAGGTAGTGAAGATGCTAAAAATAGTCGTGAAGGAATCTAAATAAGGAAGTTGCGCATTGGTCTCATTCACCAAAAAATAACCCAGTCCGACAGTTAATATCAATCCTCCTGCTATAAAATAAACATGTTCAGTAAATTTCATTCGTGAAACCGGCAATTCTCCTTTTTTCCCTGGATTGCGCCAATGCCACCAGCCATAAATGGTTGTGCCCAAATAATAGAATTGTAATCCCATTTCAGCATATAATTGCACTTGGTAACATATCACCAGATATATGCTTACGCCTATCAGGCTGGCCGGCCAGCACCAAATACTTTCTCTGGCCGCAAAAAAAATATATAATACGCCAAAGAAAACGCCAAAGCCTTCCAGCCAACTCATGGCTAATAAGCCATTGTACAATTCATTCAAAAAATCCATCGCTGCTCTTTTATTCCTACGCCCGCATTACCGGAATCAGGTCCAGGGTATATTCTCAGCCTGTTATATTATGGCACCCCTTAATGTTTTGCTAAGGTAATAGTATAATTTGATTTGATCAAGATGAAGTAAACCTCTTCTAAATAGGTTTACTCCTCTTTATACCTCTGCTTCAGATCAACAGTATCTTTTTGCTTGCCTTTCTTTTTCATCCTCAGGTTAAGTACTTCCACCACTAATGAGAAGAAGATAGCAAAATAGATATAGCCTTTTGGAACATGTACATGGAAGCCTTCAATGAATAATAAAACACCTATCATTAGCAAAAATGATAAAGCCAACATTTTTACAGTTGGATGCTTATTAATGAAATTGCTGATGCTTTTAGCGGCCAAAAGCATAATTATTAAGGAAATAACGACTGCAATCACCATAATCCATATATTATCTACCAACCCAACGGCTGTTAAAATAGAATCAAAAGAGAACACTATATCCAACAGAATGATCTGAATTATTACTGCTTTAAAGGTGCTGAGTTTCTTCTTTTCTCCTTCTCCTTCTTCTTCACCTTCCAATTTCTGGTGAATTTCCGTGGTGCTTTTATAAATCAGGAATAAACCTCCCAGCATTAAAATAAGGTCTCGGCTTGTAAGAGAAAAATCAAATACTGTGAATAAAGGAGCTGTTAAACCTATTAACCATGTAATTGCAAAAAGTAAGGCTATTCGCATAATTAATGCCAATACTAAACCAAGTTTACGGGCTTTGTTCTGTTGGTTTAGCGGAAGCCTATTACACAAAATTGAAATAAAAATGATATTATCAATACCTAAAACAACCTCCATTAAGGTAAGTGAAAGAAGGCTGACAAGTGCGTCAAAGGTTAATAATGATTCCATGGATAAATTTAAGCAGTGAATATAATCTACTAAAAAGATATTATACTATTGGCTGGTAGTTAAGCTTCCTGAAAATTTGATGGAAGATTAATCGTAAAAGATGTCCCGTCCCCTTCAGTACTTTCCAGTTTAATTTCTCCTTTTAAACGCTCTACGGCTCTTTTTAATATAAATAAGCCTAAACCAGTGCCTTCAGTTGAGTTATTAGCCCGGTAAAACATATCGAAAACCTTTTTTTGGTGTTCCTCCGCAATACCTTGTCCGTTGTCTGTTACTTTTATTATAATATCTTTTTTAGTTGATCTTGCAGAGATATTTACTTTTGATATTTCTTTCTCTATATCTAAATATTTAATACTGTTTTCAATCAGATTTTGTAAAATGGTATTAAGAATATACCATTCTGAAGAAAAGCTAAGATTGCTTTGTACTTCAATTGTAAAATTAATTCTGTTAAAATTGGGCAGATAGGTATATGCGGTTATACAGTTATCAATAATTTCATAAAAATTAATTTTTGTATGTTTTATCTCTCTGTAATTCAACTCAGTAATATTAATGAGCTCCATTACAATCATATTCAATCGCTTGATCTGGCTTTCATACATTTTAAAGTATTGCAGCGCTTTTGTATCTGTAACATCTCTTTTAGCAAGGTCACTTAGTCCCAGCAATGAGGCAATTGGTCCTTTTAAATCATGAGATACCCTGTAAAAGAAGGAATCCATTTCGGTGTTTTTCTTTTCTATAAGGGTGGCCAATTCTATCTCCTTTTCCGCATCTTTTTCATCATCTTCAATCTGGTTTAACACCTGATAACTGTCGATCATATTTTGCATATATTTTCGGTCAAAAACTTCTTTAACCGATACATATTGCTCAAGATGATATAATGATTCAGATGTTTCTGATGATTTATACACCTTATGTAATAAA
>JBEPWY010000286.1:0-5206 GCA_041642185.1 Marivirga sp. | reverse complement strand
CAAGTGGGCCTTGTTTTGCTTTATCAATTTATTGCAACCTTCTGAATAAGTATCATTTACTCGGCCCGGAAATGCTGCTACTTCTCTGTCATAGCTATTGGCCAACTCAGCTGTAATTAAAGCACCCCCCTTACTGGCAGCTTCAACCACCACTACTAAATCGGCCATGCCTGCTATTATTCTATTTCTGGCCGGAAAGTTAAATGCATCTGGTTTGGTTCCGAAGGATTGCTCTGTAATAAGGCCGCCTTTTTCCATCATTTCCTCAGATGTTGTGCGGTGTGCGGCTGGGTATATTACATCTATACCCGAACCCATTACAGCAAAAGTGGATAAATTGTTTTTCAAGGCATTTCTATGTGCATGAATATCTATCCCATAAGCAAGCCCGCTAAGTATTACAGGGTCTAGAGGGGCTAGAGTACGGATAATGTCTTCAGTTAGCTTTTTACCGTATTCTGTAGCATTTCTTGTACCTATTACAGCAATTGTAGGCTTTTTTTCTTCGGCAGGAAATTCCCCTTTAGTGTAAATAAGAATGGGTGCATCGGGTATTTGCTTAAGTCTATAAGGATAATCCTTTTCTAAATAGCTGATTATCTTTACACCTAATTGAGAGGCTTTCTCAAACTCTTTTTCGGCTTTTTCTGAAATTTCCCTGCTTAGGATGTTATTTACTGTCTGATTCCCTATGCCGGGAATTTTTAATAATTTGGCTTTGGGTAATTGTAATACAGCTTGGGCTGAGCCTGCATAGCTTACCAAATTCTTGATGGTTACGTTTCCTATTTTGGGTATTAGGTGAAGCGTAAGCAAAGCATGTTTCTCTGCCTTCATTTTCTATTGTAATTTCTCTCTTACCTCAGTTAAAAAGTTTTTGATATTGCGCAATGAATCCAGCATGTCCATTTTATCTTTTACGGCATGCACATCATTCTTCAACATATCTTTTGCGCCCTGAAGTGTAAAACCTTTCTCTTTCACCAAATGATAGATCAGCTTCACATTTTCAATATCTTGTTTAGTGAACTGTCTGTTGCCCTTTCGGTTTTTCTTAGGTTTAATAATATCAAATTCACCTTCCCAAAATCGTATAAGTGAAGTGGCTACATCAAATTTTTCGGCTACTTCGCCGATTGTGTAGTATTTCTTTTCTATTTCTTTTTCTATGTAAGGCACCTTATATCAATATTGGGTTTGAAGATAGCGAATATTCCCTTCTAGGTCAATGAAAATTTTAGAATCTGGAAAATCATTTTCTGTTAATTCTTTAATTTTTAGTGCAGCGCGGTGTTGAGAGTCGATTTCAGGAATGCCGCCGCCTGTCTGTATTGCGGAAATTATTTTTCCATCAATAAAATGGCCTGTATTGTCTACTCTAATTTTTGCGATGGGTGCCAGTCCGCTTTCGGCTCTTAAATTAAATCGTCCGTAAGTAGCAAAATTACCTAAGCTATAAGCTATAAACCGATTTTTATATACTTCCACCGCTCTTGCTACATGTGGTCCGTGACCAAATACAATATCTGCTCCTGCATCTATCACCTCATGAGAGAACTTGTATACGTTCCCTCTGTTCTCTCCATAAAACTCTTCTGTTTCACGCGTTACATGCTGAAACTTTTTCCCTTCTGCCCCTCCATGAAATGACACGATTACTATATCGGATAAACTGTCCAAATGTTGCACAATGGAAATTGCTTCTGGAATATTATTGATGCTTTGGGTGCCATAATTTGGTGAAAAACTGACAAAGCCATAAGTAATATTTTCTTTTTTAAAAATTATAAAAGGCTGGGTTAATTGTCCTGAGTGATGAATACCTAAACTATCCAAAACCCGCATAGTATTTTGCCTTCCTTCATCACCAAAATCACCTGCATGATTGTTGGCAAGGCTCATAAGATCAAAGCCTGCATCAACATAATGTTGTGCTAAATATTCCGGGCTCCGGAAAAGGTAGCAAAGATCAGGGTTGGAGCATCTTTTTTGGGTACCCCCTTCATTGAGTATTACGCCTTCCTGATTTCCAAAAGTAAGATCAGCATCCGTTAAAGTATATTTCACTCCTGCCAACATATATTTCCCTGAATCAGCAGGTAGGTAAGAACTATTCGGGAAATTAGTACCTATCATGATATCACCTACTCCAATAATACTTAAAGTGTCTTTTTTTATGCGATGCATGCTAATTGTAACAGAATCCTGTAAAACAGGCTCTTCTAAAGCCATGGCTATGCTGTCTTCTGCAGCTAATGTACTGTCGGTTTTCTGACCTGCTTCAGCTGTAGTAGCCGCTTGATCATCTCTAGGGCCGCTTTTTTGCACCGTTTTACAGGCTGTAAAAGCAAAACTAATAATAAGAAAGGTAAAAAATTTTCGCAACATATTCTTTTTAGCTAAAAAAAAAGCAGCCTGATGACTGCTTTCACAATTATAATTTATTCCATAAATGATTAACCTAATGATTGGTTTGCAACCGCAGCTAATTCCAATAATTTTTCATATTCTCCATCAGTAACATCCTGGTAGAAATAATGTACTGGATTAATAGGGTCTCCGTCTTTATGGATTTCATAATGTAAATGTGAGGCAGTAGAAGACCCTGTATTTCCCACAAAGCCAATGCAATCTCCTCTTTTTACTTTATCCCCTCTTTTTACATTGAAGGAATCCATATGGGCATACTTAGTAATAAAGCCATAACCATGATCTATAACCACTAATTTGCCAAAGCCTCCATAGGTACTGCTTATTCTTATCACTTCTCCATCTCCCGTAGCGTAAATAGGTGTTCCTCTTGGAGCAGAGAAGTCGCAACCTTCATGAGGGCGAACTACTTTTAAGATTGGGTGCATTCGCATCCCAAATCCTGAGGCCAATCTTTTTAATTCTTTATTCTTTATAGGTTGAATAGCTGGGATAGAAGCAAACATTACTTCCTTATTTTTAGCCATTTCCAGTATTTCGTCATAGGATTTGGTTTGGATATACATCTGCTTTTTCACCTTGTCGACATCAGACATCATATCCAGTATTAATTTTTCACGCTCCAATTCGCTTTCTATAATATTTTTGTATCTTTCAGTACCGCCAACACCCGCTTCTCTTATACTTGAAGGGATAGGTTCAGCACCCATTATGCTTCTGTACACTTCATCATCTCTTTCCTGAAGGCTTGACAAAACTTTCTGTACATTTTTCACTTCCTTTTCCATCATATCGTAATAGAATTGGAGTTCTTTGTTTTCTTTTTTAAGGTGAGCTTCTTTAGGGGAGTCGAAGTAGCTGGTGAAAACGGAGAAAATTGCAATAGCTAAAATCAATGAAACTGATAAAAAGCCTAATAAATTAAGAAAAATATCCCATTTTGATATCTTTACTCGTTCATATCTACAAGTTTCTGTATCGTAATAATATTTTATTCTTGCCATCCTGTTTTAGACTAGTTAAAAACTTCTAATTTTGTGATCTGAATATTAAGTCTCAAAATTGCATAAAGGTTCAATAAAAATCAAATTTTGATTAAACATCTATTTGGGACATTTGAGACAAATATATAAAAATTCTTTTAAAGTAAAACATTAATCACAAACATATTACTCAATGACTTCTAGCGAGATACGAAAAAAGTTTTTGGAATTTTTTGAAAATAAGCAGCATAAAATTGTTGCTTCAGCCCCTATGGTAATCAAAAATGACCCTACATTAATGTTTACGAATGCCGGAATGAATCAGTTCAAAGATTATTTTTTGGGTAATCAGGAAGCCAAAGATAAACGTGTTACTGATACTCAAAAGTGTTTACGGGTTTCTGGTAAACATAACGATTTGGAAGAAGTAGGGCATGATACCTACCATCATACCATGTTTGAAATGTTGGGAAACTGGTCTTTCGGAGATTTCTTTAAAAAGGAAGCCATTGAATGGGCATGGGAATTACTCACCAAAGAATATAATTTACCTGCAGACAGAATGTATGTAAGTGTTTTTGAGGGAGATGAGTCTGAAAAGCTCGATTTTGATCAGGAAGCTTTTGATATCTGGAATAAACTGGTGCCCAAAGAAAAAATAATCAACGGCAATAAAAAAGATAATTTCTGGGAAATGGGTGAAACTGGTCCATGTGGTCCATCTTCAGAAATTCATATCGATTTACGTCCCGAAGAAGAAATAAAACAAATCCCAGGAAAGGATTTGGTGAATCAAGACCATCCGCTGGTAGTGGAAATTTGGAACCTTGTTTTTATTCAGTTCAATCGCTTAGCTGATGGCAGCCTAAAAAATTTACCTGCCCAGCATGTGGATACCGGTATGGGTTTTGAAAGGCTTTGTATGGCTGTTCAGAATAAAAAATCCAATTATGACACTGATGTTTTTACTCCGTTAATAGAAGAACTTGGAAAGATATCAGGAAAAAATTATGGAAAATTATTAAAGGAAGATATTGCTTTCAGGGTAATAGTGGATCATATCCGAGCAATAGCTTTATCAATTTCTGACGGTCAACTGCCATCCAATAATAAAGCGGGTTATGTAATCCGTAGAATTTTAAGAAGAGCTGTTAGATACGGCTATACTTTTCTTGATTTGAAAGACCCCTTTCTTTATAAGCTAGTTAAAATCTTATCGAAGCAGTTTGAAAATGTATTCCCAGAACTGATTGCACAGCAGGAATTAGTTGAAAAAGTAATTAAAGAAGAAGAAACTGCCTTTTTACGTACTTTGGAAAATGGGTTGAAACGTCTTGAAACTATTAAAGCTGATTTGAGCAGCAAAAATGAATCAGTTATTCCGGGAGATGTGGCTTTTGAATTATACGATACCTATGGTTTCCCGTTAGATTTGACGGCATTAATTGCTAAAGAAAATGGTTTAACCATTGATGAAGAAGCTTTTAAGCAAGAAATGGCCAAGCAGAAAGACAGATCTAAGTCTGCTTCCAAAATGGAGACCGGTGATTGGCAAATTGTGCAGGATGGTGCCAAAGTAGAATTTATAGGTTACGAACAATTAGAAGCAGAAGCAAAAATATTAAGATACCGAAATGTAAAAACTAAAAATAAAAACCAGGTTCAACTGGTTTTGGACCGCACGCCTTTTTATGCTGAAAGCGGTGGGCAAATAGGGGATACAGGTGTAATAATAGCAGGAGAGGAGTCTATCAAAGTTTTAGATACTAAAAAAGAAAATGACCTGATTGTAC
>JBEPWY010000285.1:0-5207 GCA_041642185.1 Marivirga sp. | reverse complement strand
AGACTTTATAAGAGATCAGGCGGAGGAAAAAGGCAAAAAAGTGGGTTATGAAACCATGATCCCCAGTTACTTCACCCATAAAGACATAGCCGCTTTAACAGGTACTTCTCGCCAAACAGTAACTACCGTACTGAACGAGTTAAGAGATAAAAATCTTATCAACTTTGACCGAAGAAAGATTTTGATAAGGGATATTGAAAAATTGGCTTAACCCCACAGCAATTCATTTAATTAGTCTATAATTTTTACGTAGATATGTTTGATGTGAGATTTGCCCGACTCTCTTTCATCCACAATAAAATGCTTTTTCAGAGATTTTATTAAAGGAGTCAATTTAGAAAAGCCGTAATTTCTTGGATCAAAATCAGGTTTCTTTTTAATAATTAGAGCGCCCACTTCAGCAAGAAAGGCCCAACCATCATCATCAGCAAGATCTTCTACTGAATTTTTAAGCAGTTGAATAAAATTATTGTCGATAGGATCTATTTGTGTTGTTGCTTCCGCTGTAGCTTTAGAGGCTTTTGAAGTTGCTTTAGCTGGCTTTTGCGGACCTATAATTTCTATATAAATAAATTTATCACAAGCTACAATAAAAGGGTGAGGAGTCTTCTTCTCTCCTATTCCAATCACAAGGTTTCCAGATTCACGTAATCTGGTAGCCAATCGGGTAAAATCACTATCGCTTGATACCAGGCAAAAGCCATCAACTTTATCGCTATGCAGAATATCCATGGCATCAATGATCATAGCGGAGTCTGTTGCGTTTTTACCAGTGGTATAGCTGTATTGCTGAATGGGTGTAATAGCATGCAAAAGGAGAGCCGGTTTCCAGCCTGCAACAGTCGGCTTGGTCCAATCGCCGTAAATTCTTTTAATTGAAGGCACTCCTAATTTAGATATCTCATCTAACATACCTTTTATATTGGAATATGGGATGTTATCGGCATCAATTAATACAGCTAAACGAAGGTCTCTCTTTTCACTCATAGTATAAAGTTAAGTAAAATAGCTGATCTGCCTGAATGCTTTTGTTAATATTTCAAGCCTTTATAGCTTTTCTTTTAAAGATGTTTCAGCAACCAGTCAATCAGCTCCTGATTATTTACTATGCTCCAGGAATGGGGATGTTTATTGTCATAGGGTTTTCTATACCCTTTATTTTCTGTTGTAATAAATTGTGCTTCTTCATTACCCAATAAATTCAATTCATTCACCATTGCTGAGGCATCCAACGCATTCATAGCGGAATAATCACTATTGCGGTTTTCCAGCCACCAATTTATATCCGGTTCAGTATATATTCTTAAAGGTATATTCCTCAAAGCCTGAAGGGCAGCCTGAGTAGTATCTGAAAATGAATATGGTGACATTTTACGGTAATTAATCAATGCAGTTTCAGGAGAGCCTTTCATTTCCTTTTCCATTCTTTCAATCATATATATAGCTTCTCCGCTTGGCTCAGTATTTACTGAAAGCCTGATGTGTCTTTGGAAGGAATGATATAATCTTTCGAAGTCCAATGGTGGATCTATACCAAAAACTGCGGCCGGCTCAAAGTTAGATTGCGCGGACTGAGCAAACCTAAAAGCTGCACTTCCTCCAATGGAAAAACCTCCTATAAAAAACTGGGCTTGCTCAAGATTAAATCTTCCCTTTACATCTTTCAATATAGTATGAAGGGATTTTTGACTGGCTTTATCAATTCCAAAGGAGGTTAATCCTGTTGAAACAACCGGGATAATTGTCAGAATACCATTTTCAGCTGCCAAAACAGGGAGTTCTGTTTGCAATAACACATCTTCTGGTGTTTGGCCAAATCCGGGTAATAAAACTAAAAAAGCATTTTTCTCCGGCTTCACAGGCTGAAATAAATGATATAAATTAGCGACAGAGTCATTCTTATTAAGGTAAACTTTTTCTACTTCCTGAGTGAAACCTTGATAGCTGAAAATCAGAAGAAAGGCAGTTATTAATATATTTCGCATAGGTCTAGTTTGTTTATTTTCTTGAAAGTCTGAAAATATTTTAGACTAAAAAAACACCAGCCTAAGGGCCGGTGCTTTCATTTTAGCTTTACTTATTAATTCAAGGTTAGTTGGCAAATCCATTTCTTATAATAAAATCTTCATAGGCTTTTTGATAGATCTCTACTTCAGGAGCCATTTGTATGGCTTTTTCGTATGATGTTAATGCATCAAGCATTAAATTATTATCTTCATAAAAGGCCGCTAGTACCATGTTATCTAAGGCAGTTTCTTCACTTACTTCAGTTTTTAGTTCGGTTAGCATTTTATTGATTTCAGCAGATTCCTCTTGCGGTTTAATAATAATAGCATATTCTTCCGAATTAAGATCTTTACCTTTTACATTCACTTTCACTTTCACAAACTTATTTTCCAATTCACTGAAAGGAGTAACAGCCATATCTAAATTAACTGCTGTTTCATTCGTTTCGTCAGTTTTAATCACTTCATCAAAAAGATTACTATAAACAACCTGATAAGTTAAATTTTCGATCTCTCCAGTTTGCTGAGGCTCGCTCCATCTAATGATAACCTCATTATTGATGATATCTGAAGAGCTATGTGCCATTACTTTAATTTTGGCACCACTTGCCAAAGCACGGTCTACCGCCCCTGTTGCACCCAAACTTTTTCTATAATCACTATTACCATCGTCATCACTCATTCTGTTCATTACAAAATCAGCATATTTACTGGCTACACTTGAATTTTTTCCTTTTAAATTATCAGCCAGCGTACCTACATTATATTTTCCGGACGATTTCACTTCCAATGTTTTACCGGAACTATGCATTAAACCTAAATAAGCTTCCTCTGATAATTTTAATTCATCTCCGGTATTTAAAGACTGGCCTGTTTTTAGGGGAGTCCATTCACTCCCATTTAATTTAACAGAATTGGAACCCTTATTAGCCAAAACTTTAAAAACATAATCTTGTGCATTTGCTGAGAAACTCCCCATCAAAACAACCACTACAAAAATTCTAATTACAGTTTTCATACTTTAAATTATTTAATTTATTACCACTTTTTTCGTCTTTCTTTTGACGCTAAATAGTTCTTTTCTACCCTCTACAGTAAACATGTTTTTAACTACTCCATTATAGACTTCAAGAGAATCACCTACTGCCGCCACTACACCCATAGCCAATGTTAATTCCAGGATCCAATCAAACCAATGATAGGCATAGATAATGAAACCTATTATTAATAACAACTCAATTAATTGGGTTATTTTAGTGATTCCATCATACCATTTAGGTAAGCGGTAGTATACCCACATAAAAGCTACCACGTTTATATAACAAAGTAAAACAGCTATTAATAATTGATATTTATCCTCCAGCTGATAAACATAATCTTCATCTAAAATCATAGAAATAATATTGGCATGAATTACTACCCCGTACATGTCAGGAGCTCCCCTGCCAGCATATTTAACATTAAGTGGCGTAAAATATTTATCCTCCACATTATAAGGATCACCAAAATAATCGCCCATAAAACCAAAGATTACAATTTTACCCTCAATCATTTCCGGTATAAAATTCTCATTAAATACATCCTCTATATCTAGTGCATAAAATGTGGTAGCGAAATTGGATTCCGCACCCATAGAATTACCTTTAAAATTGATGTACTCTACTTCATTACCTCTTTGCAACAAACGCTGGACCTTTTCGGGAGCAAGATAATTGGCTAATTTAACAGCAAAAGCCATTTGCTGTTCCTCTTTATAAGATAAATGAGGAGTAAAAGTACGGCAGGTTTTAACATCTTCCTGGCTAACACCTTCTTCAGTGACCAAATTAGCAAAGGCAAACTCTGCATTTCGCCTGAAGGGTTGTGCTGATATTTTCATGGAATCAAAATAATTCTCTTCTTCTTTCAGATTTAATAATTTGGAAGCCATAACCAGATTATCAACTTCGGCTAAGGCATCCGCTAATAAACTATCCTGAACAGGATCTTTTGGATAAGGGAAAAAAGAATCAACTCCTATTACTTTAGGATTGTATTTATTGATAATTTTAATTTGTTCAGCCACTCCAGCTCTAGGTAACCGACCAATATTGATCAAAACAACATTTTCTTCAGCAGCGGGAGCTTCCCTCAAGTTAGAATATACTATATCGGTAAATTCAACATCTTCCAATGCCTCCCCCACAGGATCAATAGCCTCAAGTGCGTTTAATAAAGAAGATAAAGCATAAATTATAAGGAAAATAAATGCTGTCGCCAAAACTGAATCCAACCAAATATTTCCTATAATCCTAACCTTCATAGTATATTGAAATAGTGCATTTTTTTAGATGAATATTAAAATTATATTAAAAATTATGAAATACCAATTAATTTTTACGAAAAATTTGAAGTTTAAGAGTTACACTTAGTAAATTTCATCTTTGAACATTACGCCAATTCATTGAAAAGAAAAAACAGACTTAGTTTACAGGCATACAAGGAGGGCATACTTTCCGGAAACAGAGTGATACTCAGTAGGGCCATCACCCTTGTAGAAAGTGCCTTAGATGAAGATAACGAACTGGCAGCAAAGCTTATCGATGAAATATATCCTCACACCGGCAACTCATTTCGTATAGGGATTACTGGGGTACCCGGCGTTGGTAAGAGTACTTTTATAGAATCTTTTGGGGCTTATTTGTTAGAGCAGAATAAGAAACTGGCAGTATTAACTATAGACCCTTCAAGTCAGAAAAGCGGAGGAAGTATTTTGGGAGACAAAACCCGGATGGAGAAATTAAGTGTTTCCAAAGATGCATTTGTAAGACCCTCACCTGCCGGTGATGCACTAGGCGGCGTAGCCCACAAAACCCGTGAGACTATGTTATTATGCGAAGCGGCCGGTTATGATGTTATATTTATTGAAACAGTTGGAGTAGGTCAGTCAGAAACGGCTGTTAAAAACATGGTAGATTTTTTCCTGTTACTAATGCTTGCGGGTGCAGGAGATGAATTACAAGGGATAAAAAAGGGAATTATGGAAATGGCTGACACCATAGCCATTACAAAAGCCGATGGTAACAATTTGGAAGCTTCCAAACGTGCTCGGAAAGAATATCAAAATGCATTGCATCTTTTTCCTGCTAATGAAAACGGATGGTCACCAGAAGTATTATTATGTTCTGCCTTAAAAAAAACCGGCCTGGAAGACACCTGGAG
>JBEPWY010000284.1:0-5257 GCA_041642185.1 Marivirga sp. | reverse complement strand
AGGCGCTATGGAAATAGATTTAAATCAGTATACACAAATCATTTCTTTAGAAAATAAAAAAGGCAACTGGAATCAGTTGCCTTTTTTAAATAGTATTTTTAGGTAATTATTGAGGACAGTCTGTTGCTTTAAAAGCAGGATTTCCATTATTGTCTACAGTCATTCTCCAGCAGTTACCATCAGGAGAAGTCATAATAACGCCACTTGCGGCATCTTCTATATAAATATCTCCTTGAGTTACATGAAGCTTTGCTGTAGGAATTGTTGTTCCTATTCCAACATTGCCATTGGATTTTACTGTCATTAAATCTTCAAGGTTGTTCTGGACTTTTAGAATATTAGAATTAACTAAAGGATCAAACTCACCACCTCTTAAAATAATTGAATTAGAGCCAATAATATCAGAATTAGGTGTGGCGGTAACAATCATTCCTGGAGAATCATCATGAGTTGATTTGGCAGAAATTCTTGCCTGAAATTTACCATCGTATAATGTTCCATTAATCATATTAAGATAACCACCATCTCTATTTAGGCTAATTCCATTATCTTTTTCATTGCCTGTTGCAGGCAATGAAATATCTAATAATTTTTGTGGAGCGGTATTACCAATACCAATGCTTCCTACATTATAATAAGCAGAGGAAGCATCTGATTCCCAAACTGATTCACTTAAATTTAAAGTTTCACCATTTATTAGATATTCTGTGGCATTTATGGTACCGTCTACATCCAATTTATAATTAGGAGCTTGTATACCTATACCAACATCACCTGTTTGATTTATAGTCATTGTAACAGTTTTTTCCACATTTGTAGTGCCAGTTTGTCCATTAACAAAAACTATTTCACCACCTGTTCCATCATCTTTTGTGGCTTCAATAATTAATCCATCTCCTAAAGTTTTTAACTGACCATGTTTTCCCCACCAGCTATAGTTATAGTTATCACCATGCATTCTAAGGGTAGTATAATTAATGTCAGAGCCTGATTTTAATTCCAAAGCTGCGCTTGAAGTTGTAGAGGTGTTAGTATTATTTATAGAAAACATAGTTCTTTCATCACCTGTTTTATCACCACTGATATCAAGAAGATTTTTTGGTTGACTGTTACCAATACCTACAAATCCATTGGATTTTACTGTCATTAAATCTTCAAGATTATTCTGGATTTTAAGAATATTAGAGTTAACTAAGGGATCAAACTCACCACCTCTTAAAAGTATTGCTTTAGAATTTTCAAGATCAGAAGAAGGAGTGGCAGCTATTATTATTCCAGGAGAATCATCGTGAGTTGATTTGGCAGAGATTCTGGCCTGGAACTCACCGTCATATAATGTTCCATTGATCATGTTCAGAAAACCACCATTTCTGTTTAAGGAAATACCATTATCTTTCTCATCGCCAGCGGTAGGTAGTGAAATATCTAATAATCTTTGAGGAGTAGTATTACCTATACCAACATTGCCATCAGAGAAATTAATTGCTTCATTATTTTTCTTCCAGAAGGAATCAGAAGAATTTTTAGCATGTAGAGCATAAGGAACAGCTAATAATTGCGAAGTGCTCATCCCTTTATATTCGCCTGTTTGATCAATATCAATACTAACACGTATAAATTTAGAACTGCTCGCCCAGTTAATATTTCCCATTTCTCCGGCCATTGGACTACCATTTCCAATTTCCAATGCAATCAAACCAAATTTATTTGTTTTTGCTGTGTGTACTTCTGAATATATAACATTGCTATTAGTATCTTCTTCAATTATTTCAAAAAATATATTAAGATCGTGATTTTCCAATAATTCACCCTCATCATTTCTAATTACAGCCTGATAATTGAATGCATCCTGGTTTTGGGCAAAAGCCTCAAAATTGGAAGCAATGATTATTGTAAAGATAAATAAGTAGATTTTTCTCATTTTTTAATGATTTTAATTTGTTTAATTGTTTTTTCAGTGTCTTTTTCAACTATTGTGATGTAATACATACCTGTTTCCATTCCTTCTAAATCGATTGTTTTGATATTTTCTGAGGCACTATATGAAGGTGTTATTTTTACGCCCTTTAGATCATAAATATTTAAAATATATTCAGCCTTCCTTAACTGACTCATATCAATTCTTAAAAACCTCTTGGTAGGATTAGGATAAAATATTACAGTGGATAATGAATTCGCTTCTTTATTAGAATTTACAGCATTTATTGTAATAGAATTAACAGAATGATAACCTGTACTCAATTTTGAATTATCTGATTGGATTAAAGTTTCACCAATGGACCAGCTGTAGTTGAAATTATCGGCTATAGCTGTTTGTTGAGCGCTGGATATTAGATTTTGACTGATTGTTTGGGAGTGTGCTGTATAGCAAAGCATAAAAGCAGCCACTAATAGTATGGGTTTGTTCATTTAAAATTTTGGTTTTATTGAAAATAAAACCAAAATTATCTATTATAATATCAATTTCAAATCATTTTTTGCATAATTTCAAAGTCAAATTGTCCAAACACTCCAAATGCACTTTTTTGGTCTACTACTATATGACTTATTTTTCCTGAAGCCATTTTTTTATTTTTCAGAAGGTTTTCTACTGTAGATAAAACTACTCCTCCAGCACTTTTGTATAATGCTTCTCTTTCAAGTTTTGTAAATTTTTCCTGATCGAGTATCGGTTGAAGGGTAGCTCCATTATGTTGATAATACATCCTGTTATCAGGCCTTACACTCATAACCGTATCAGATTTAAATAACATTAAAGTATCTATCGCTTCATCAATAGTTTCATATTCAAGAAAAGGATATTCAATGGAAATAGTCATTACTGCTTCAATATTTTTATAATGATCTTTTTCAATCTTCAATACCTGCTCTATGGTATCATATAATGTCTGGTTAGGAGCAGAAAATAATTTAGGTCTTTCAATTATGCTTATTTTATCAAATTCAGAAAAATGCTTCTTAGCATAATTGATTATTTCCTGATCGGAAGAAGAGATTACAATTTTTTCTATTTTAGATGATTTGAGGCATTCTTCTACTTTCATCGATAGCAAACTTTTACCATTAATTTCATGTAAGGGTAAATTTACATCTCCTATAAAAGTATTCCTGACTGGAATGATACCAATTGTTAAAGGGGTAACAAAATTTTTCTTTACAAATACAGATTTTATCTGTTTCCTTGTTGCTAAAATCTTTTCTTCATTAGTGGTAAGATTGCTCCCGTGCCTTCTATAAGAAAACAAAGGTAAATTAAGATTACCTACTTTATAATGGGTGATAAATTTAATCCAGAGATCATATCCATCCTGACAGGTAAAGCTCTCATTATACCCACCGAGTGATTTCAGAAAAGACAGTCGTATCATCGTACAGGCACCATGCGCAGGTTGATCATAAAGAGACACTTCTTTCTCAAAATTATGTCTTTGTTCTATACCCGTTCTATTACCTTCTGCATCTACATAATAATAATCAGGAAAAACTAAACCTAGTGCATCATCATTTTCCAGTGCCTGACTCATTTTCTCAAGCGCTTCTTTCTCTAAAAAGTCATCAGCATCCAGACGCATTAAATATTTCCCATTTGCAGCGCGCATGGCTATGTTATTGGTGATATTTAGTCCCTTATTATTTTGATATATAATAGATATTTGTGTATGGTTTCGATATTGTTCAATAATCTCTCTGCTGTTATCAGTTGATCCGTCATCAATAATTAGTAATTCAAAATCTGGAAAAGTTTGCTTTAAAACACTTTCAATTGATTGTTTTAAATAATTTTCATAATTATGATTAGTAATATAAACAGTAATAAGTGGATTTGAAATCATGAATGTTAATTAATTACTTTACAAAAGGCAAATATGGAATGTTTCCCACTTGGTTCGATAATTACATCGGTGTGGATACTCAAAAGACCAGCAGTTTCAATTAAGTACTCCAGTGAAGAATGATTATAAATCACCAAATGCTCAATAAAAAATTCAGCCCTCTCTTTCTGTTTTCCTTCAGAAATTATAATATCAGAATATGGAAGTTCAATGTAAATAATTCCATTCTGTTTGAGACGTGAAATAGCATTTTTTAGTAACTGTATTGGTTTCTGAACATGTTCGAGTACTTTATTGAAGCTAATGAAATCAAAAATATAACTATCTGGAATATTTTCAACAGACCCAACCCAGGCATTTTTTACATCAATTAATTCCTCTACTAATTTAATTGAATGAGGGTCAGGATCAACACAGTTGATGTTTTCTATATATTTTTTTGCCTCGTGAAGAAACACTCCTGTACCCGTTCCTACATCTAGTAAGTCAATAGTTTCTAATTTGAAGTCTGTAGAATTGTGTAAAAAGTCTATAATTCTCTTAACCCGTTGTTTGTTATCAGACTCTTCAAAAGATAAAGAAGTTATTCTATTGAATCTTCCAATTAGCTTCCCCGAATCAATTGAACTATTATAAAAACCGGAATAAAAACTTTCGGGTAATAGTGTAGGAGAATAAGAATTAAAATAGGCAGAACATTTTAAGCATTGATAGATGGTTCTATAATATTCTTCAGATGCAATTCCATAGTCAGTTTCTAAATCTGGCTTAGATTTTACCTCAGATACTTTTTTACTATTATCACTACTTCCACAAAGATTGCATATTACTTGATTACTCATCACCTAAATTATTAATTTCAATTTTTTGACTTTTCAGCAGATTAGTTTTGGCTCTTTTCCCTATTACGTTCTCCCATTCTCTTGGGTCCAGTCCATGGGCTGGTCGCAATATGGTGAGATTATCTTCATTTAAAATTTCTCCCGATTTAATATCGCGACTTGGATAAATAGCTCTTCTAAAAGATGTCAGATGACCATTATCTATTTCGATAGGCAAAGGTTTCTTTTCTGAAGATCCTTTTAGAGTTTTTATTAATTTAATTTTCTGAATTAATTCCTGCACCTCATCTTTAGTAAGAGAAACTTTATGGTCTCGGAAGGTTTTTCCTGCTCTGTGATCCGTAAAATGGAATTCTAATATTTCAGCACCCATAGCTACTGCAATTTCCATCGCATAACTGCCTTCGGTATGATCTGAATAGCCAACTGAGCAGTTCAATATTTCTTTAAAGCGATGCATTACATTTAAATTGGCATCTGAATTATTGATAGGGTACATTGACGTGCACTGCAATACTGCAATGTTTTCTTCTTTTTTGTAGAATTCATTTTGTAACCTCAAATAGGCTACTGCATCTTTTA
>JBEPWY010000283.1:0-5257 GCA_041642185.1 Marivirga sp. | reverse complement strand
TATGATAGCTTTAATTTCCCCTGGCTGCGTTTCAGAGTAGATGGCCCTTCAAAAGGTAATGAATATATGGCTAGGATTAGCTGGAATATTAACCGGAATATTGCCATTTACGGACAAGCAAGAGTGGAAAACAAAGAAAGGAATGCCGACAGCTTTGATAACCCTAATATGTATACGCTTGCTAATGCACAAAAAAGAAATTATATCATAAATCTGGACATGAAACCTGAAGGAAGAGTCTCCCTTAAATCGAGATTGCAATTAAGTGAGTTTCTTTTTAATGGAAATTACTCTACAGGAATGGCTATTATTCAGGATGTTAACTTTGATTTCGGGAAATTTCGCCTCAGCACGCGTTATGCTATTTTTGACACAGAAGATTTTGAAAACCGCCAATATGTGTATGAAAAGGATGTGCTATATGCTTTTTCTATTCCTGCCTATCAGAATACCGGCAGCCGTACTTATGCGCTGTTACAGTATAAATTCAGTAAAAAGTTACAGATATGGGCCAGGTGGGCGCAGTTTAAATACCCGTATGCAGAAACCATTGGCAGTGGTAACGAACAGGTAGAGGGCAATAAACGCTCTGAAGTGAAATTACAGATGATGTTTAAATTCTAGATTAATACCATCTATTCTGGTTATTGCGAGCTTAGTTGCTGAAGAAAGAGTAAATTATTCGCACTTATATTAATAAGCAACTAAGAGAAGCAATCTTGCAATTAGATGCACAAACCTTTTGACCTCAAAAGACAGATTTTAAATAGCAACCCTAAACAAGAATTTTCACATGTTGTACTTTTGTATTTATTTAATTTATATATTGAATTCTTTTAATACACTCATCGGCATTTAACGCTCGTAGGTACTTGCGTCAAATGATATTATTTAAACAAATAATAATGATTCGTAACAACAAGCAGGTGTTTTCGATATCCGTTATTGAATAAAATAGATTTAAGTGGCGTGAACAGATTGAAGTTGTATAATGTTCATTGATAACCACAGGAATTAAAAATGAGATAAAATTGAAAAAAGTAATCAGTTATTTAATAATTTCGACTGCAGTATTATCGGGCTGTAAATATGAAGTGCCAGCTGAAATGGTGATTGGAAACTGGTATATTGAACAAATCAGTGAAAATGGCCATGACATGACTGCCAAGTATGTTAATAAATATAACCGCTATCTGACATTTAATGAAAACGGCACATTTAGAAAAGGGGCATTGGTAGACAGTGCAGATAATAGCTGGATGATATATTCCGATAAAAATAAATTGATACTGCTGAATGGAAGCCCAGTTGCAGACGTAACGCAATGGAAAATTAAAGCTTCTGATGAACATATAGAGTTAGAAGATAAACATCATCACTATAAGATCATACTTAAAAGGATCGGTGAAATTCCTGAAATGAATCTGCTTAACAGCAATGATCTGACAGGAAAGTGGCTGGTAGAAAAAGTCACTATTAATGGGTATGATAATACCGCTGAATATGCCAATACAGACCGATGGATTTTATTGAAAGAAAACGGCAAATTTTATAATGGAGGCAGAGGTCAAAATCAAAATACTGGCTACTGGGAAATGGATGAAGCAATGGCTCAGGTTAATTTTTTTAACAAAAAATCTTCTGATCAGGAATTTATAGCCTTTCATATTGACGATGAGATGCTGTGGTATGAAAAAGAAGAATCAGAACCTGGCAAACCAAAAGTCAGGATATATTTTAAAAAAGACAATCAATAATGGGAATCTAATTAGGTCTTAGCCCAAAACAATACATTAATAAACATTAATGGTGATTCTTAAATCAAATTACACTTCTACATTATTAATTATCCAAAACTGAAGTGGTTTATTTTGAATATATTATATCCATTGTTTTATGTTGGAACCTTTATAGTACTTTTAATTCTTCAATTGATTTTTCTAGTTCAAGATAAGTTTAGTATAGCAATTTTTTTCCCCTTTATAGTTGCTATATTAATTTTCATGATATCCTATTGGGTTCGAAAAGGGCAATTATCTAAACAAACATTAAAGCTGGGAAAAGATTATCTACTTGTGGTCAATAAATTATTCCCTTTCAAATTTACAAAAAAGTATTTGTTGTCATCACTAGAAACTGAATCGGCAAAATCATGGAACATATTATCAGGAAATCCCATTAACCTTCCATCAGAATATTCCAAACTTATAATAAACAATGACACTAAACTCTATCATTTATACAAAAGGAAGGAGCTAGAACAACTAATTAATAAATTTAAATCTGGTGCTAACACTACATAAATCCTATTTGCAGCCAATTTGCAGCTTCTTGTAGCAAATCCCATTAATCCATTTCCTATTTTAGCTTTTTCATTACGGACTTGTGCAAATAAATGATAAATTTGCTAATCGTTCTGCTGAGCAGTTCAGGATTTTTTATAGAATATGCAGCTTACCAAACTTGAAATAAAAGGATTTAAGAGTTTTGGTGACCGAATGGTCATCAATTTTGACAAAGGAATTACCGGTGTGGTAGGGCCCAATGGATGTGGTAAGTCCAATGTGGTGGATTCTATAAGATGGGTTTTGGGTGAGCAAAAATCGCGTATGCTCCGTTCCGATAAAATGGAAAACATCATTTTTAACGGAACAAAAAAGAGAAAGCAAAGTAATCTGGCCGAAGTATCGCTTACTTTCAGCAATACAAAAAATCTTTTACCCACAGAATATTCCAACGTAACCATTACCAGAAGGTACTATCGATCGGGAGAAAGTGAATATTTACTGAATGGAGTAAGTTGCCGACTAAAGGATATTACCAATTTATTCATGGACACTGGGATCAGCTCTAACAGCTATGCCATCATTGAATTAAAAATGGTAGATGATATCCTTACTGATAAGGACAATTCCAGAAGAGGCCTTTTTGAGGAAGCTGCCGGTATCAGTAAATTTAAAATTAGAAAGAAAGAAACACTTAAAAAGCTAGCCGATACTGATACAGACCTGGAGCGAGTGGAAGATTTGCTTTTTGAAATAGAAAAGAACTTAAAATCTTTAGAGAAACAGGCCAAACAGGCAGAAAGATATTATCAGCATAAAGCAGAATACAAAGACAAAAGCATACTTTTAGCCAAAAAGACTGTAGCTGAAAAGCGTGATGTTTTCCTCTCTTTAACTAAACAAGTTGAAGCTGAAAACGACAAAAAAATTAGCCTAAACAGGCAGTCTGCCGAGCAGGAAGCGATACTTGAGAAAGCTAAAGCGGATCTATTACAGCAGGAAAAATTACTGGCTACACGACAAAAAGCGCTGAATGAGCATGTCAACAAAATCCGGCAATACGAAAGTGAGAAGAAAATCAAAAATGAGCGCTTGCGTTTTCTTCAGGATAAAAGTGACAGCCTAAAACAACAAATAGAGCAAGATAAACAAAGTAACGAACGCGCATCTTTTAGTATTAAAAGCCTTAATCAGGAAAAGGAATCTGCAGAAAAGATATTCTCTGAAACCGAACAAAGGGTAGAAACTCTTCAGGCTGAGTTTGAAGCGCAAAAGACTAAAACCGCTGCTATTCGTGAAGAAGTTAACACACTTAATCAGCAGCAGAAAGCATTTCAGAATGAAGTGTACCAGCTGAATAAATCGTTAGAGATAAAAGAAATCCAACTTTCCTCCATTAAACAGGAACTGGAAAGAAGCGCTACCGACAGTACGGAACAAAGCGCGAGCGTGGCGGAGTTTGACACTAAAACCAACACTTTATCTACTTTACTTGCTGAAAAAAACGAATACCTGCAAAACCTGAAGGCAAAAGAAGACCATTTGAACCAACAAATGGAAGAAGGTAAACATACCATCGAGTTAATTAAAGAAGAGCTAACCCAGTCATCACGTAAGCTGGATGCGAGGGAGAATGAATATAATCTGACGAAATCGCTTGTCGATAATCTGGAAGGATTTCCTGAAGCCATCAAATTTTTAAAGAAAAGTTCTAAGTGGGGCAAAAATGCTCCTCTACTTTCAGATGTGGTAACATGTTCTGAAGATTACCGCATTACCATTGAGAACTTCCTGGAACCCTACATGAATTATTATATTGTAGAAACTGAGGCCCAGGCTTATGAAGCGGTGAATTTATTGAGCGACGCAAGTAAGGGAAAAGCGCATTTCTTTATTTTAGATAGTTTTGAGAAATTTTCACCTTCTGACACCAAATTGTATGATAATGCAGTAGCAGCTACTGAAATTGTGGAGTTTGATGCCAAATACAAAAGACTGATTGCCTATATACTAGATAATGTATATGTGGTAAAGGGTGATTACAATAAAATCCCCGATGACAGGGAAAGCACTTTTATAACAGAAAGTGGTAAAGTGACCAAACGAAAATTTAGCATGTCCGGTGGCTCTGTAGGTTTGTTTGAAGGCAAAAGAATAGGCCGTGCAAAAAATCTGGAGAAGTTGCAGGAAGAAATTAAGCAGCTCAATAAGAAAATTACAGGCATTAAAGAAAGCCTGGAAACCCGACAAAAGGATTTAGAAAACCTGAAACAACATAGTTATAGGGAGAATATTGAATTGCTTCAGGCAGAAATCAGTGAAGTTAATTCTGAATATGTGTCGGTAAAAACCAAGCAAGAGCAGTTTGCAAAAATGCTTAGCTCAGCAGCCAATAAAAGAGAAGGCCTGGAAGAGCAGAGGGAACAGTTATTTGAAGAAATTGAAGCCACTCGTCCGGAAGCACAGCAAAAAACGGAAAGGCTGAAGGAAATTGAGCAAAGACTTAATCTAATCAGTGAAGACCTGAGCATACAAGACGACCTTTTAAGCCAGAAATCATCTGCTTATAATCAGGAGAATATCGAATTTCATCAGCAACAGAATAGAGTTAACAGTCTCGAACAGGAAATTGGCTATAAGCAAAATGCCTTCGAGAGCAGTTCGGAAAGACTGGAAAAAAACCAGGTGCAGCTTAAGCAGAACGATGAAGATATTAAAAACCTAATTGATACGGCCGAAAGCAGTGATGATGAGCTTTTGGGCATGTACGAAGAGAAAGAATCGATTGAACTGGGCGTGAATGAGGTGGAAAAAGCCTATTATGCAGCCCGGGGAGGTATTGATGAGATAGAAAAAGAAACACGTCAGGTGCAACGCAATAAAGAACAAGTGGATACCTTGTTAATGGAAATGCAAAACAACCTGAACGAAACAAAACTGCAGCTTAGTAGCGTAAAAGAGAGGCTTTCTGT
>JBEPWY010000282.1:0-5266 GCA_041642185.1 Marivirga sp. | reverse complement strand
AATCGTAATTATGCCAGAAAGCATTTCTGTCGTAAAAAAATGCTACATCGCCTGTAACTAAAAGGTGTTTTTTATCCAATATGGCGATTGCATGCCCCATGGCAGTACTATTGGAGCCGTCAATTCCACTTGTACCCCTGTTACAGCACACATTAATGGTTTTATCTTTATCTAATCCTATGAAATTTGCATACCGTACTGACATACTATTGGCAAGATGCAATTGATAGTCTTCTGATAGAAGGTTAACAACCTTTTTTAGGACGGTAAATTCATTAAAATTCGTTTGGTCCGATAAAAAAGCAGTTGTCTTTTTTGCCATTTCCTCATCCTTGCTTTTCCAGTTGTTTAAAAAATCATTTGGTTTAGGCGCTGACTGCTGTAGCAATTCAAGAAACGCCGAAGGTTCCACATCAATCAATTGTGCGAGCGACTGGAAAGGATCTGATATAAATTCATTTCCCTGGCTTATATGCCACTGATTTTTTAAGTTTCTTCTAAGAAATAGTTTTAGATTTTTAGAAATAATGCTTTTTCCAAAACTCACTACCAGCTCAGGTATAAATTCCTCATTGCTTTGCTTAAGCAGGGGCATACAAACGCTATCCGGGAGGTGAATGCTGTTTGTTAAAGTATTTCCATTAGAGATAATATCAGCAAAAACAGGAATATTTAGCTTTTTAGAGATTACGTTAAGCACTTCTAAAAATTCAGAGCTATAATCTGCCTGGCCCAATAAAAAGGCTATTTTAGAAAAACCTCCAAATGCTTTTTGCAATTCACCGGCATGATTTTTATCAAAAACACAAGAAGGTTTTGTCTGTTTTATGATTTTTACATTTTTATCATACCCCCATTTATCTGTTTTTGACGGATAAAACGGCTCCCTGAATGAAATATTCACATGTACAGGGCCAGTGGGTAATTGATTACACTGGTTAACTGCTTCATTCATCATGCGCACACCATGCCATTCAGAATCCGGGTGACTGGTATCTAATGGAAATTGATAGCTCTTTTTAACATGCCTGCCATAAATACCCTCCTGCCTGATGGTTTGCCCGTCCCACTGGTCGATCCATTCCGCAGGTCGATCGGCTGTAAGAATCAGCAAAGGGATTTGTTGGAAATAAGCTTCCGCTATCGCAGGTGCATAATTTAATGCGGCAGAACCCGATGTGCAAATCAGTGCCACCGGATTTTTGTTCGACTGTGCCATGCCCATAGCTATAAAAGCAGCTGAGCGTTCATCGCTAACGGAAAAACATTCAAACTCGGGATGCCTGCTAAACGCAAGTGTTAAAGGGGCATTTCTGCTGCCTGGAGAAATAACCGCTTTCCTGATACCATGACGGCTACAAATTTCTGCTATATTGTTGATTGAGGGTTGTGACATATCAGGTCGCAATTTAACTAACAATTTATTGATCCAAAGGCTTTAATTCAGGATATTTTAAACCTTTTGTTTTTGTAAGAAATGCTTTGATCCACCCCACTTGAATTTTGGCTTCCACTTTAAGAGGTATTTTATTTTTATCGTCTGTTACCCATACTGTCATATCCTCGCCTCCGTCGAATATTGTACCTTCTACTAATAGTGCACTGAATTTAATTGTTTTATATTTTTTGCCGGAAGGCATTTCCAGTATTTCTTTTCCCAGGTAACGAACAAAAAGATTGTTGATTTTACCGTCAACTATCAGGTTGAAGGGGATTTTCTGATTGGGTTTCATGCCGTTATAATCCAGATTGCGGGCATAATAAATTGCAGACAGCACATCCCAAATACAACCTTCATAAGGTACCTCTTTTATGGTGATTTTATCTGCTTTGGAATTGTATAAAGATGCATTTATAGTATTATTTTTGGAACTGTAGCGGTATTCATTATCTACGGAATACCCTCCTTCTATAGTTTTACGAGAGAAAAACTGAGGCGCCAGCTGCCCTTTTGTGCCTATAGCATCAAAGGAATCCCGTACTTTATAAATCCAGTCCCATTTGGGCATAGAACGGCCGTAACCCTTGAACCAAAAAGCATCAAGTCCTTCCCATTTGGCATCTTCAACGGCAAACACTACTTCACCGGCATCCACCCAAATAAAACTCCAATTGTACTTCACATCGTACCAGATTTCTTCACCTGCTATATACGTTTGTTCTTGTGGCAGGCATTGAGCAGATGCCTGTAGGGAAATGATGAGTAAGGTAAAACCAAATATATATTTCATTATGATGCTAAACGTTTAGAAGCGAAAATGTTTTTACATATCTTTTAGAAAAGGATATTTGAGGGAAATTCAAAAAGATTATAAATTTTGTGATAAAGATAAATTAAAGCTTCCATTTTTTACAATTGCAGACGTTAATTGTCCCTATTTTGCATGTTATATGAAATTTTAAAACGCGTATACGGTAAAATTTCGATCAAATTCCTTAGTTTTTTAAGACCATATAAGTAATGTTTGTTACTTTAGCATATTACACAATCCAGTATTCATGACATTAGAAAGTATATTTAAAGCCTTTGGTCATTTTATGTGGGGCACCCCACTTTTAGTTTTGTTAATGGGAGGAGGTTTATTCTTCATGTTATATTCCCGTTTTTTACCATTCCGCTATTTTAAGCATGCCATTCAAATTTTGATGGGTAAGTATGATGGTGATAAAGCGGAAGGTGATATCAGTCATTATCAAGCGCTTTCTACAGCCCTTGCTGCCACAGTAGGCATGGGTAATATAAGTGGTGTGGCAGTAGCTATTACTTTGGGTGGCCCGGGTGCTATATTCTGGATGTGGATAAGTGCTTTTGTGGGGATGGCTACTAAATTTTTCACCTGTACTTTGGCTGTTATGTACAGAGGAAAAGATTCCTTAGGACATATTCAGGGTGGACCAATGTATGTAATAAGTGAAGGGCTGGGTAAAAAATGGAAACCCTTAGCAGTTTTATTTTGTATAGCAGGTATGTTTGGGGCTGTTCCCAGCTTTCAATCCAACCAGCTAACAGCGGCACTAGGAGAGGGATTATTAATTCCTATGGGTATAGAAATGACATTTGCAGTGCGTTTAACAATAGGGATTATATTAGCTGTGATAGTGGCCGTGGTAATGTTGGGTGGTATAAAACGAATTGGAAATGTAGCAGGTAGCATGGTGCCGGTAATGGTGGGTATTTATGTTATCGCTGTTGTTGCTATTCTAGTTCTAAATTATGAATTGGTTCCTGAAAGCCTTGCTTTAATTTTTACAGATGCTTTTACTGCAAATTCTGTTTTAGGTGGCGCTGTAGGTGCTATCATAGTAGCAGGAGCAAGAAGAGCTGCTTTTTCTAATGAAGCTGGTATAGGTACAGCGCCTATGGCACATGGTGCGGCCAAAACCAATGAACCCGTACGTGAAGGATTAGTTGCTATGCTCGGTCCTGCGATTGACACTATTATAGTTTGTACTATGACAGCTTTAGCAATATTAATCACCGGTATATGGCAGGAAGACACAACAGGATTAAGTGGAGTTACTCTCACAATTAAAGCCTTTGATGACTCTCTTTATGGTGGTAGGTATATTTTAATGATCGCCTTGCTCATTTTTGCAATAACCTCATTATTTAGTTATTCTTATTATGGTGCAAAATGCTTCTCCTATCTTTTTGGAGCTCAGCATATTCATTATTATCAATATTTCTATATACTTATGGTAGTTTGGGGAGCGGTAGCTTCTTTAGGTGCTGTTATAGGTTTAATAGATGGTATGTATGCACTGATGGCATTTCCGACAATGATATCTGCCCTCTTGCTTTCACCTAAAGTGATTAAAGCTGCCAGGATCTATTTTAAAAAAGCTGATTTATAATTAAATGTTTTTGAATCATCATTGTTTGAACTAAGCAGTAGATTTTATAGGGAAACCATTATATTTAAATCTTTTTCAATATTTCGTTTATTGATCTTCTCCATTAACAATAAATAATCTTTAAAAATATAGTTGTTACACTAACAATTTCTTTATTTTGTTGTTTAATTGTTTGTACAATCAATCATATGGATATTTCTGTCAAAAATTTTCAAAAATACTGCAATAGTCTTGTTAAATACAGTCGCAGAAAAACCATTCCTGTAAGGGTAGGGGAGGTTACTATTGGTGGGGACAATCCTATTGTATTGCAGTCGATGACCACCATCGACACCATGGATACAGAAGGTTCAATAGAGCAATCGATCCGTATGATTGATGCAGGATGTCAGCTTGTGAGAATAACCGCGCCTTCTATTAAAGAAGCTGAAAACCTTAGGTATATAAAAGAAGGTTTGGTGAAAAGAGGATATAATACACCTCTTGTGGCTGATATTCATTTCACCCCCAATGCGGCAGAATTGGCCGCCAAAATAGTTGAAAAAGTAAGAGTGAACCCTGGTAACTATGCCGATAAAAAGAAATTTGAAACATTAGAATACACCGAAGAAAGCTATAAAGCTGAATTGGATAGGATAAGAAAAAGGTTTGCTCCACTGGTAAAAATCTGTAAGGAGCATGGCACAGCCATGCGTATTGGTACCAATCACGGATCTTTATCAGATAGAATTATGAGCCGCTATGGTGATACTCCATTTGGGATGGTGGAATCTGCCCTGGAGTTTATTCGCATCTGTGAGGATATGGAGTACTACAATTTAGTGGTATCCATGAAGTCTAGCAATCCGCAGGTAATGGTACAGGCTTATCGGTTATTGGTACAAAAGCTGGATGAAGAAGGCCTAAAACCTTATCCCTTACATTTGGGCGTAACCGAAGCGGGAGAAGCTGAAGATGGCAGAATTAAATCTTCAGTAGGAATAGGAACGCTTTTGGAGGATGGATTGGGAGATACTATACGAGTTTCATTAACTGAGGAGCCTGAATATGAAATACCGGTTGCCAAAATGTTAGCCGAGCGCTATGAGAACAGGGCCCATCATGAAGAAATTCCAGAAATTGATGATTGCCCTTTTAATCCTTTTGAATACGAAAAAAGAGACAGTCGCAAGGTTAATAATATAGGTGCTAAAGAGGTACCAATAGTAATGGCCGATTTCTCCTTAAGAAAGCACATTACGCCGGCATCCCTCTTTGGTGTTGGCTACAATTATTCTGTTACATTAGATAAGTGGTCTATATCAGATTTGGCCTGTGATTATATTTTTACCAATGATAATACCATTGAATTTGAAATTCCCGGTACCTTAGGGATTGTACATAGCCACAAAACATGGTTGAGCGAGCAACA
>JBEPWY010000281.1:0-5271 GCA_041642185.1 Marivirga sp. | reverse complement strand
CTTTCGCTTTCGGTTTTGCCTTTACTTTAGTTGTTGTAGCAGCAGGCGCAGGAGCTTTCTTCACTCTCGTAACACCAAAAGAACCCATTGCAATTTTACCTTTTTTTGTTTTTCTATCTCCTTTTCCCATAAATAGTAAGTTAACGTTAAAAATTCGGTATCCACTGTCAAAATAATACTTTTTATAGAAAATCGTAAATTATTTCCCGTATTTCTACTTGCAATTTTAAATCTTATACTAGATTTGACTGAAATTTAGGTTTTTTTCAAGGCAGTAATATCTTTAATTTATTTCTTGTAATAGGTATCTATGGTGAGGTACAATAATGTTTTTTCTATTTATGTTTACTTTGACAAAAAAGAAACTGGACCGTTGTTGGGCCATCCTTTACCTGCCCGGATTTATAGCCTATATGCTAAATATTTTAATCAGAAAATAAAAATGGAACCACCACAACTATGAATGATGTTCATCGTTTAAAATCACATTTCCTTAATATAAGAATTGAAGAACAAATTATTAGCACTGGATATTTCCAGGCAACCCACTGACACTACCTGTGGCCCAACAAGCCTGCATGCCGTTTATAATTTTTTTGATGCCAACTTACCATTACAGGAGGTCATAAGCTCCATTGAATACCTGGATGATGGCGGCACACTGGCGGTTATGTTAGGTATTGATGCTTTGAAAAGAGGCTTTAAAGCTGATATTTATACTTTTAATTTAAAAATATTTGACCCTAGCTGGTTTAAAGAAGAGGATATTGACCTGAAAGACAAATTAAAGCAACAGTTAAAACATAAAACTTCTCCAAAATTCAGACAAGCTTCCAAAGCTTATATTCAATTTTTGAATTTAGGCGGTAACATCCACTATAAAACCTTAAACAAAGAATTCATTCAACATTACCTTTTGAAGAACGTACCTATTTTGACAGGTCTTAGTGCCACCTATCTTTATAATGAAAAAAGAGAAACCGGTGATCCTGTTTATTTTGATGATATTAAAGGAGCCCCTTCCGGACATTTTGTTGTATTAAAAGGTATTGACATTGAAAATGGAACAGTTCAAGTATTGGACCCATTACACGCCAATCCTTTTGAGAAACAAGCCTATTCCGTTAATATAGACCATTTGATTTGCGCAATATTACTGGGAGTTATTACTTATGATGCCAACTTATTAATTATTGATAAAAACTAAAATGAGAATTATAATTACAGTTACTAATCTTAAAGATTGGGATTTTAACATTGAAGGTGTAGAAGTAATCACAGGTAAACAATACCTAACCGATTCACAATATTCTAATTTGAAGAACGCCAGAGTATTTAACCTTTCGCGCAATTATAAATACCAAAGCACCGGCTATTATGTTTCTTTACTAGCTGCCGCACGTAAGCATAAAGCCGTACCAAGCATTTCCACTATACAGGATATGAAATCTGCTGCAGTGATAAAAATACTTTCCACAGAACTGGAAGCGCAAATTCAAAAATCACTGAAAGATATTAAATCAGATAAATTCATTTTGAGTGTATACTTTGGCAAAAACCTATCTAAAAAATATGATGCTTTAAGCGTACAATTGTTCAATTTATTCCAGTCTCCTTTTATTAGAGCTCATTTTGTACACAACAATGATAAATGGATGTTGCAGAACATCTTCCCTATTACAGCCGGTGACGTACCTCAAGATCATAAAGAATTTGTAGAAATAGCCGCGAAAAAATATTTCGAAGCTAAAAGATTCACAGTGCCTGTAAGAAATACTTCAGGTTATGATATGGCTATTTTATGGGATCCTTTGGAGAAAACAGCACCAAGCTCTGAAAAAACACTTCAAAAATTTATTAAAGCTGCGGCTCAGAAAGGTATTCAGGCTGAATTAATTACAAAAGATGATTACAGCGAGCTTTCCTCTTATGATGCATTGTTTATTAGAGAAACTACAGCAGTTAACCACCATACTTTCAGGTTTGCACAAAGAGCAAAAGCAGAAGGTTTAGTGGTAGTGGATGATCCTGAAAGTATTATTAAATGCAGCAATAAGGTGTATCTGGCCGAATTGCTTAAAATGCACCAAATGGATGCGCCTGAAACAATCATTATTCATAAAGACAACGTACAGCTTGCACCAGATATATTAGGATTCCCTATCATATTGAAACAACCAGACAGCGCTTTCAGCCAGGGAGTAAGCAAGGCACAAAATATGGAGGAATACCAATCGAAAGTAGCTTCTCTTTTAGAAAAGTCTGACCTGGTCATTGGCCAGCAGTTTTTGCAAACAGATTTTGACTGGAGGGTAGGTGTTTTTAATGGAGAAGCTATTT
This sequence comes from Marivirga sp., assembly GCA_041642185.1. Lineage (GTDB taxonomy): Bacteria > Bacteroidota > Bacteroidia > Cytophagales > Cyclobacteriaceae > Marivirga. The sequence goes on along the minus strand of JBEPWY010000281.1, from coordinate 2,931 downwards.
ATGCCTGTAAATATTATATGAGTAAACAGCATTGGCAAATTGTTAATTGGAACAAGGAAGGCGGCGGAAGCTATGGAAAAGTAGAAACTTTACCTGTGGAAATGGCCCCGCAGGCATTGATAAAGATGGCCGAGAAACTATCCAGATTAATAGGTGACAGCCTTTATGGAGTGGACATCAAGCAAAAAGGCCAAAAGTTTTATGTGATTGAGATCAATGACAATCCTAATATTGATACAGGTATTGAAGATGCCATATTAAAAGATAAACTCTACCTTAAAATGATGGACGTTTTTTTAGAAAGAATTCAAAAATCAAAACAAATTATATCATAAATTAATGCTAATGGAAGCATCAACAACCAAAACTTATCACCTATTTGAGTGTATTGGAATAGAGTTAGAATATATGATTGTAGACAAAATTGACTTAAGTCCGCGACCTATAACTGATGAAGTGATCATTAAAAAGCATGGTGAAATTACAGATGAACTTGAAAACGGGCCTGTAAGCTGGTCCAATGAACTAGTGCTTCATGTAATTGAACTTAAAACTACCACTCCCCCAAAAAATTTAGAGAATCTTTCTCGCCAGATGCATCAGACTGTGTTGGAAATTAACGAGATTTTAACGCCAATGGGTGCTCAGTTAATGCCTACTGCCATGCATCCTTTATTAAATCCATTGACGGATTTAAAATTATGGCCACACCACAGAAATGAGATATATGAAAAGTATAATGAAATCTTTGATTGCAAAGGTCATGGCTGGGGCAACTTACAGAGCATGCATATCAACTTCCCATTCGGTAACGATGAGGAATTTCATGTACTGCATGAAGCCATCAGGCATTTAATGCCATTAATTCCTGCATTAAGTGCTTCTTCACCTGTTTTTGAAGGGAAAAAAGGCCGATATTTGGACAACAGACTAGCTTTTTATGAAGAAAATCAAAAAAGAGTGCCTTTTATTGCAGGAAAAGTAATACCTGAATCGGTAAAGACTAAAAAAGAGTATGAAAAAAATATCTTCGAAAGACTCTTTGCAGATATTAAGCCTTTTGATCCGGAAGGCATTCTTCAGGAGGAATGGTTGAATTCAAGAGGAGCTATTACCCGCTTCGACAGAAATGCTATAGAAATAAGGATTATTGATTTGCAGGAATGCCCAAAAGCAGATATAGCGTTAGCTGAATTGATAGTGGAAGCATTAAAGGTATTGGTTAAAAAAGTGAAAGATTTCACTCCTATAACCGAGGAGAAACTATATCCTATATATAGAAGCGCACTGGAAAAAGGCGCTGAAAGCATGATAAATAATATAGATTATTTGAAATTATTCGATCCTGCAATTGAATCGGCCATCAGCATTAAAGATTTGTGGAAGAAAATTATTTCCCAAATTTCTATATCAAAAGATAGTGAGGAGGTAATCCAAAATATAATGGAGTATGGTAATTTATCAGAAAGAATATTGAAAAATCTATCAACAAAGCCTCTTACAAGTGAAAGTATTGTTAAAGAGTATAGACAATTGACAGAGTGTTTGAAAAACAACATGACTTATCATGTAAAAGTATGATAAAGTTTCTTGTGAGTTGTGAGCACGGCGGCAATCAAATTCCACTTCGCTTTCAGAAAGATTTTAATAATTATCAGGAAATACTGCAATCGCATAGAGGGTGGGACACAGGCTCATTAGGCTGTGCTTTTTACATCTCAAAACAACTGGATTACCCAATTTTTTATAGCCAAATCAGCAGATTGCTGATTGAAAACAACAGGACATTATCACATCCTGATTTATTTTCTACTATCAGTAAGCATTATTCTAAGGAGCTAAAAGAAACTATTATTAATGAATACTACCTTCCTTATAGGAACAAACTGGAAGCTTTTATAAAAAAACATATTGAGCTGGGTCATCAGGTCATACATCTATCGATCCATAGCTTTACTCCTATTTTGAACGGGGTAATAAGAAAAGCAGAAGTTGGTATTCTTTTTGACCCTAAAAAAGAATTGGAAAAGGCTTATGCATCCAAATGGCAAAAGCATATTCAGAGCAAAAATGACAATTTGCGTGTAAAATTTAATTATCCTTATTTAGGTATTGATGACGGGCTTACAACCTACTTCAGGACTGTTTTTCCTGAAAATTATGCCGGGCTGGAACTGGAAATCAATCAAAAACTATTTGACTGTTACCCTTTAGAAGAGATTAGTAATATGTTACTCCCAGATTTTAAATTTGATGGAATACTTAATTAATATTATGCATGCATAATACTTTTTAATATCTTTAAGTATGTTTAATACTCAAAGTCATTACATAGATAAAGGAGAGCATCAACTTCATCTGAAGCGATTTAACATAAACGAAGCAGGCCCTTCTATATTTTTATTACACGGCAGCATCGAAGATGGTAGAATATTTTATTCTAAATCAGGTAAAGGATTAGCTCCATTTTTAGCTGAACAGGGATATGATGTTTTTGTGGGCGATTTAAGGGGGAAAGGAAAGAGCACTCCTAAAATTGATGGAAACTCCGCTTTTGGACAAAAAGAGGCGATCATGGAGGACATGCCTGATTTTGTTAATTATATTCAATCTATTAAAGGAACTAAGCCTGAATATATGATGGCTCACAGTTGGGGCGGAGTGATTATCTTATCTTATTTAGCCAGATTTAAGCATGAAGAACTGGCGGGAATGGTTTTTCTCGGCTCCAAAAGAGATGTTAAAGTACAAAACCTTTATAGGTGGTTTAATATTGACCTACTATGGAATAAAATGGGCACTTATCTGGTGAAAAAATACGGCTTTCTACCAGCTACTAAATTTAACATTGGTAGCGATAATGAAGCAAGGAATTTTTATTTGCAGGTAAACAAATGGGTGTATTCCAACGACTGGAAAGACCATGAAGAC
>JBEPWY010000280.1:0-5275 GCA_041642185.1 Marivirga sp. | reverse complement strand
ATTCTCCATAATGTTTCGTAAAATCACTCCAGGAACATGGGTGTTGTAATATCCTAAACCAATGTAAGACCGATTGATCTGATTTTTAGAAGCCATTTTTTTAAATGACTCCAGGAATTCAAATTCGGTTAGAGCATCAGGTAAATTCAAATCCTGCTTTAGTCTGATGTTTTTAGGAATGGTTTCCTCTATCAAATGCTCCAGGGAGTCGGCTTTCACCATTTCAAGCATCTCTTTTATTTGCTGCTTATCAGGTGCATTGTGCCTCACATCAAATCTTTCTTGGTATCGAGGGTTTAATTTCATATTTATTGTATTAATTTTCAAATGTGTTATGGAATAAGCAGTGTTTGCCAACATTTTCGGTATTAAATCTTAAATGTTTGAAAAACGTACTCATTTCATAAAAATCAGAAGTTAAACTTTTGTAAAATTGTAAGATATTCAGGCGACTGAACGATGCCACAAAAGTACAATATATTTGATAGTATCTTTGTTTAGAAATAGTAAAAAAATAAAATAATTTATCCTTAAATAATGAAAATATGAATAAGCTTTTAATCCTTTGTTTTCTCTTGTTTACTTTCTCATATGAGTCTTATTCTCAAGTAAATGAGGCTGTTGCAAGAAAATATGCAGCCACCATTACCGATTCAGATTTAACGCGTCATTTAACAATACTGGCATCCGACTCTCTTGAAGGACGAGAAACTGGAAAGAAAGGTCAGAAAATGGCCGCTGATTATATCAAAAATCATTTTGAGGAAATAGGGCTATCTGCTCCCGTTGATGGTAATTCTTATTATCAAAAATTCAATCTGTATAAAACTAAAAGAGGGCATGCAGAATTAATTATTGACAAAGACACTCTGCAAAACCTTAAGCAAATGGTTTATTGGTCAAACAACCCAATGAAAAGAGCTAAAGTTGACTTAGTTTATGTAAATGAAGCAAGTAAAGAGGATCTTACTCAATTATCCGTTAAAGATAAATATGTGGTATTTCGTGCTAAAGGGCAATTCACCCCTGTATTAGACCAATTAGAAGCAGCAGGGGCAAAAGGCGCTGTAGTTTTAGCTGATGATAGTTCCAAGATGGATATGGTTATTCGTTATGGAACCTATTATACTACCCAGGGATCCATCTCCAGAAACAAACCTTCTGAAGAAGGCTTGGTAAGCCTGGTGACTTATAAAGAAACAGCAGAGAAAATGTATGGCAAGCCTTTGGATCAATTGAAAATTGGGGATAAAGTAAAAGCCGAAATGTATGGTGAAATTAAAATGGAAGTGGTTGAAACTGAAAACGTTTTAGGTTTTCTGGAAGGAGGAGATAAGAAAGAAGAAATTATAGTTCTGACAGCTCATTACGATCATGAAGGGATTAAAAATGGTGAAATTTATAATGGGGCAGATGATGATGCTTCAGGCACCACAGCTTTAATGGAAATTGCCGAAGCTTTTGCACTTGCGAAAAAAGCCGGACACACACCTAAAAGAAGTATATTGTTTATGCCTGTTACAGGTGAGGAAAAAGGTTTGTTAGGCTCTGCTTATTATTCTGAAAACCCTGTATTTCCTTTGGAACAAACCATTACTAACCTGAATATAGATATGATAGGTCGTGTTGATTCGGTACACGAAGAAAACAGAGAGTTTGTTTACTTAATCGGCTCCGACAGAATTTCAACCGAATTACATGAAATCAGTGAAAATATAAATTCTACTTACACTAAACTGGATTTAGATTATACTTATAATGCTGAAGACCACCCAGACAGAATTTATTACAGATCAGATCACTGGAATTTTGCCAAAAACGGAGTTCCTATTATTTTCTATTTTAATGGCACACATAAAGATTATCATAAACCGACAGATACTGTTGATAAAATAGAGTTTGATCTGTTGAAAAAAAGAACTGACCTGGTTTTCTATACTACCTGGGAATTAGCCAACAGGGAAAATAGACCATTAGTGGATGAGGAAGAAGCTGAGGAGAATTAAAATTACTCTTCCAATATGATGAAAACTGTCATCCCAAATAAATTTAGATTTTCAAAATTTAAATTTATTTGGGATGATTTTTCAAAATTCTCTGATATTAATTACTAATTGTATAGCAATATAAATCCAGATTACCTCTTCCTTCTCTTGTCTTTTGCCTTTTTGCCAGTACCACCTTTTTTACCCTTCGTGGCATAAGGATTCTTTTTTTCATGAAAAGCACCTTTAAAGTCGGGGTCTTCAATTCTTTTTTGCCTATCAATTTCCATATCAATGGCTTGTCGTTCCTCAATTAATGTATCCTCTATCTTTACTTCTTTTGGTAGCTTCCTAACAGGTATTTTCATACGGATCAGCTCCTCTATTTTTTCGATATTATAAACCTCTCCTGCATTTACAAAAGTAATAGCAATGCCTTTATGTTGCACGCGACCGGTTCTTCCTACCCTGTGTACATAGTCTTCAATTTTATTGGGTACATCAAAGTTGATCACGTGACTAACTTCATGAATGTCTATTCCTCTTGCTGTTACATCTGTTGACACTAAAATTCTTATGTTGCCTTCACTAAAGTCTTTTACAGAATTAATTCTAGTGGACTGCCCTTTGTTGGCATGAATTACCCGCACACTATCAGTAACTTTCCTTTCAATAAAATGAAAAACATTGTCGGCTGTTTTTTTAGTGCTCACAAAAATGATCACTCTCCCCAATTTTTCATTGAGCAGGAGATGTTGAAGCAGATTTATTTTAGTAAGGAAATTGGGTACATAATAAAGATGTTGTTTTACCAATTCTGTGGTGCTGGCCTGGGGAGTTACCTCTACTTTCTCAGGGAAATCAGTAAATTCATAAGCGTATTTTTCCACTTTTTCAGGAAAGGTGGCCGAGAAAAAAAGATTCTGCTTTTTCATGGGCAGTATTTCAAGGATATTCCGGATTTGCGGCATAAATCCCATGTCCATCATTTTATCGGCCTCATCCAAAATGAATGTTTTAATATGTTTAGTGTTTAAAACACCCATTTGGTAAATATCCAAAAGTCTTCCCGGTGTTGCCACTATTAAGTCGCAACCTGCAGCCGCTTCCTCGGCTTGCTTTTTAGCACCTATGCCTCCATATAAACATACTGCCCGTAAATCAGTATATTTTCCTAATTCCTTCAGGTTTTCATAAACCTGCATCACTAGTTCTCTGGTTGGGGCAATTACTAATGCTCTGGGAGCGTCTCCCTGTGCATATTTTAATTTCATTAAAAGGGGTAATACAAAAGCTGCCGTTTTTCCTGTTCCTGTTTGGGCAATCCCTATCACGTCGTGTCCGTTCAATATTAAGGGAATTGCTTTTTGTTGAATGGCACTGGGTTTTTCGTAACCCAAATCATCAATTGCATTGAATAATTGCTTGTTTAGTTTAAAATCCTGAAATGATGAGATATCTTGCGACATGAACCGATAATTATTGAAAATTATGAAAAATCTACTGATTACAAATGCAAAGATAGTGAATGATGGGCAGATTGAGACAAAAGATATTCTTGTTGTGCAAGGCCGCTTTCAAAAAATAGCTTCTCAAATAGCTTCGGATGAAGCAGAGGAGGTAATTGATGCTAAAGGAAAATATTTATTTCCTGGATTAATTGATGATCAAGTACATTTCAGGGAGCCCGGGCTTACTCATAAAGCCAATATTTTCACAGAATCCCGAGCAGCTGTAGCAGGAGGAGTCACTTCTTTTATGGAAATGCCCAATACTGTACCAAATGCGTTAACTCAGGAGTTACTTCAAGATAAATATGAGATTGCGGCCAAAAACAGCCTGGCAAACTACTCCTTTTTTATGGGTGCCAGCAATGATAATATTGAGGAGGTGTTAAAAACTAATCCAGAGAATGTATGCGGTGTTAAAGTGTTTATGGGAAGCTCTACTGGTAATATGTTGGTTGATAATGAGCAGACTTTAAATAATATTTTTTCCCAAGTGCCTATGTTAATCGCGACGCATTGCGAAGATGAAGGTACTATCCGTACCAATACAGAAAAATATAAACAGCAATATGGAGAGGAGGTACCTATCGAGATGCACCCAAAAATCAGAAGTGAAGAAGCTTGTTATCTTTCTTCCTCACTTGCTGTACAATTGGCGAAAAAACATGGTTCCCGATTACATGTATTACATATTTCAACTGCCAAAGAACTTTCCCTATTTGATAATTCAATTCCTCTGGAACAAAAGAAAATTACCGCTGAAGCCTGTATCCATCATCTTTGGTTTTCAGAGGAAGATTATAAAGAAAAAGGAACCTTTATAAAATGGAATCCTGCTGTAAAAACTGCTCACGACAGGGAAGAAATAATGAAGGCTGTAATAGACGGCAGAATAGATGTGATTGCTACAGATCATGCGCCCCATACTTATGCAGAAAAGCAAAATTCGTATTTTAAAGCTCCTTCCGGAGGACCTTTGGTACAGCATAGTTTATTGGCATTATTGGATTTTTATCACCAGGGAAAGATGTCCTTGGAGCAGATAGCCCAAAAAGCAGCGCATAATCCGGCTATTCTTTTTCGTGTGAAAGACAGAGGCTATATCAGAGAAGGCTACCATGCAGATTTTGTTTTAGTGGACTTGGATAAGCAGTATTTTGTTTCTAAAGATAATATTCTGTCGAAATGCAGCTGGTCTCCTTTTGAAGGGCATACCTTTCAATCGACAATTGACTCTACTTATGTGAATGGAAGATTGGTTTATAACAAAGGGAGAATTATTGAAGGTGAGAGTGGGGATAGGTTGTTGTTTAACTTGAAAGCCTAAAAAGCAAGCGCCAGGAGTCAAGCCAAAGATTAATAAAATTTGTTTTTTCCATGAAAATCGTAAAGAGGGTTACGATTTTCATGGTTATTATAATTCAGTCTGCTGAATGAATTTCCTTAAATACCATGTGTTACATTTTTCTAATTAACCACGATTTGTTTCGTATTTCTCGAATTCTTCTTGAATTCTCACCGTAATTACATATTCAGACGACTTTGTTATAAAAGTTTTATCCAAATCCATATATACTATAAAACTAGTTAACTCAGTACCTTCGAGGCCAGTAATTGCAGCCACTATTTCTCTGTTATATTTCTTATTTCTAAGTATAGCATCATCTAAATCAGCTTTAATTTTATAATATTCAAATTTTTCTTTAACCTTTTTACCGCTAAATGCATATTTTAAACTACTATTAACATCCCTGTCGTAAAGCGGTGGAATTTCAGACATTG
>JBEPWY010000279.1:0-5284 GCA_041642185.1 Marivirga sp. | reverse complement strand
AAAAAAAAGCAACAGATATACACCTGTTGCTTTCTTATTTCAACAAAACAATTGTTAAATTGATTTTACTTATTAAGAATAAGGTATTATTTCGATAGGTAAACGACATAAATTGGCAAAATCTTCTCCAATCTCCATCATGTCGTCATCATTTTCCCTGTAATACCATCGGATAGTAAATTCATGTCCATCGTTTTCTTTAATGACCTCCATTTTATGAATCATGTCCAACATCAATTTAGAAGTACTTGTATTAAAGTAATCTAACCTGAAATTTAATTCAGTAAGAGGCTGAGGTTCATCTAGGTACCTGTTAAGGTGATCGAAAATTGGAGCAAAAACTTCCATGGGGTTTTCGGGTATGGATGATCCTGAGAGCTCGAAAAATCCCTTTTCAATATCTATTACCACTGTAGGGCGCTGGTGTGTTCCTGACATTCTAAACATAATATTCCAAATATGATAACAAAATATGTTATCCGCAATAGGCTGCTTTAAATTTTCGATTAATGAACAATATATTATTTTAAACTTAATTTTAGGAGTTTGAATGTCTTTGATTGTATCTTTAGCTACTATTAAATATATTGATTTTTAGACTAAATTATATACATTTTGGAAATTAATGTTTGGCCATATTATTTTCTGGCATTTCTTATTTTTACATCTTGTGAAATGAGCAGTTCTTCGGAAGATCAGAAGCGCGTTCAAAAAACAGACTTACTAATGGAAGATCCGCATACTTTTGCCCGTCCGCAAAAAGCTAAAATTACTCATTTAGAATGGGAAGCAGACGTTTCTTTTGAACAAAAATTGATTACTGCTAAGGCTGTTTTTACGGTTCAGGCGTTTAAAAACACGAATAGTATCATTTTTGACACTAAAAATCTTCTAATCGATAAAGTTTTATTAAATGATTCTCTTCCTGTTGATAATTATATCTTAGGGGAGGGTAATGTTATAATGGGCCAGCCATTAACCGTTCCTATTAATGATCAAACAAGGTCTGTTGCTATTTATTATGAGACAACAGCTACTTCTGAAGCGCTACAATGGTTAAACCCGGAGCAAACAGCTGGTAAAGTATATCCTTTCCTATTTACTCAATCACAAGCTATCTTATGCAGGTCATGGATTCCCATTCAAGATTCGCCCGGAATAAGGTTTACCTTTAATGCAAAAGTGAAAGTGCCAGAAGGTTTTATGGCATTAATGAGCGCTGAAAATCCTCAGAATGTTGACTCCACTGGTAACTATCAGTTTGAGATGAGACAACCCATCCCTGCTTATCTAATGGCGTTGGCAGTGGGTAATTTAACTTTTGACAGCATTGGCAATCGAACAGGGGTTTACGCTGAACCAGCCACTATTGAGAGGGCAACTTTTGAATTGGAAGATGTGGATTCCATGTTGACAACCGCCGAGAGCCTTTACGGTAAATATCGATGGGAAAGATTTGATGTGCTGTTTCTACCGCCTAGTTTTCCTTTTGGGGGTATGGAAAACCCGCGACTGACTTTTGCCACGCCTACTATTTTGGCCGGAGATAAATCCCTTACCTCCTTAATTGCACATGAATTAGCCCATAGCTGGTCCGGTAACTTAGTTACAAATTCTACCTGGAACGACTTTTGGCTAAATGAAGGATTTACCGTTTATTTTGAAAATAGGATTATTGAAGCATTATACGGTAAAGATTATGCTGATATGCTTGCTTTAATTTCCTATAGAGATCTTAAATCTGAGATTAAGGAATTATCAAATGAAGGTAAAGCAAAAGATACCCGCTTAAAACTAAATCTTGAAGGGAGAAATCCTGATGAAGGAATGACTTCCATAGCTTATGATAAAGGTTTTTTCTTTTTAAAAACACTTGAAAAATTGGCAGGAAGAGAAACATTTGATGCCTTTATAAAGCTGTATTTTAATGATCACGCCTTTCAAAGTATGAATACTAAGGCTTTTGTATTGTACTTAGAGCAATATTTGCTCGCTAAAAACAATATTGAGGTACCTGATCCACTCATTTCTGAATGGATTTATGAGGAGGGCTTACCTGAAAGTTTTGAGGCTCCGGTTTCTGAAAGGTTTCATAGAGTGGACAGTGTACTGTTAAATTGGCTATCAGAGGAACCGATAGATTCTTTAGGTAAGCTGGAATGGAGTACACATGAATGGCTGCATTTTCTGCAAGAATTACCGGATTCTATAGGAGTGGAGGAAATGAGAGCTTTAGATGCAGAAATGTCTTTTACAGATTCGGGAAATGCTGAAATATTAATGGAATGGTTTTTACTGTCGCTTACAAATAACTATTATCCGGCATACCCTAAAATGGAATCTTTTTTAATTGAAACAGGTAGAAGAAAATTGGTAATGCCTCTTTATTCTGAAATGATTAAAACTGAAAGGGGTAAAACGATGGCATTAAGCATTTATAAAAAAGCCAGGCCAAACTACCACTTTGTTACCTATAACTCGTTAGATAATTTATTAAAAGAATAGCTGAAGCAATTATAAATTAATTTTTGATTATCATGTACAAAATTGAAAGAGTCCTTGTCGCCTTAGATTTAACTGAAATGGATGAAGTTCTTATCCGTTATATATCTACAATGGCGGAACATTTTCAGACAGAGAAAATATACTTTTTTCACGTTGCCAACACTTTTGAATTACCGGAAGAAATTAGGGAAAACTATCCTGACTTATTGGCTCCAACTGACGAATCGCTGAAAAAAACAATGGAGAGGGAAATAAATGAGCATTGGGCAAGTGATTATTTCTGTGAAAAAGTTGTAGAAGTTACAGAAGGTAACCCCAGTGATAAATTGCTAAGATGGGTTGATGTAAAAGCAGTTGATTTAATAGTAATGGGTCGTAAAAGATCTCTAAAAGGGGCAGGTGTTTTGCCACAAAGAATTGCAAAGGTAGCACATTCATCTGTTTTATTGGTACCCGAAACAGTTAATACAGGGTTTCATAAGATTGTTGTACCAGTCGATTTCTCCAAACATTCAAAATTGGCTGTAGAAGAAGCTTTGGAAATATCTGATAAAACAGGTGCAGATATCCAATTATTGAATACTTATGATATACCGACAGGGTATCATAGAACAGGTAAAAGTAAAGAAGAATTTGCCGAAATAATGAAGCACAATGCTGAAAATGATTTGAAGAAATTCATTAAAAGAAATAAATTTAAAGAAGATCTTAAATGTGAATTCATTTTGGATGAGGACTCCCCTGCCGATACTATTTTTTCTTTTGCAAAAGGAAGAAATGCAGATATGATTATTATGGGCTCCAAGGGAAGAACAGAAATGGCCTCTATCCTATTGGGAAGCGTTACAGAGAAAGTGATCAATTATGATACTGATATTCCTTTATTGGTTGTAAAGGAAAAAGAAGAAAACATGGGCTTCTTTAAAGCCTTAATGAAAATTTAATCACCCAAAAATTTAAAATCCGGTATTATTATAATGCCGGATTTTTTTCATAAATCTCAGCCAAAGCATTTACTGCCATATCAATATCTTCTGTAGTATTATATTTACTAAAAGAGAAACGTACATTTGGTCTCTTCATGTCCCTAACCATTTCTGCAATCACATGAGAACCTACATCGCTCCCACTACTGCAGGCAGATCCACCACTGGCTGAAATCCCTTTTATATCTAAATTAAACAGCAGCATTTCGCTCATATCTGAAACAGGAAGGCAGACATTCAAAATAGTATATAAGCTATTATCGGCATCAGCACATAATCCGTTAAAAGCTATGTTTTCAATCTTAGCGGTTAAACCTTTGATCATTCGGTCTTTTAATCCTTGAATGTGATTTCTGTGCGATTCCATGTCTCTGTAGGCAATTTCCAATGCCTTGGCCAATCCAATTATGCCATACACATTTTCTGTACCTCCTCGCATATTACGCTCCTGAGCACCACCATGAATAAAAGGATGAATGGAATGCTCTGCATTAATATATAAAAAACCTACTCCTTTTGGCCCATGGAATTTATGTGCGGCACCTACAATATGATGCGCTTTTATTTCCTGTAAATCATGAGTATAATGCCCCATGGTTTGTACAGTATCGGAATGGAAAATAGCACCCTGCTGCTTGCACAACCAGCTAACCTCCTCAATATCCAGTATATTACCAATTTCGTTATTGGCATGCATTAAAGAAACTAAGCTATTTGGATTTGATTTTAACCAGCTTTCAACTGCTTTCACATCTACGCTCCCAAATTCGTCAAGTGGTGCATAATCTAATTTTATATGTCCTTGTTTTTCCAGGTGCTGAAGCGTATGAAGAACAGCATGATGTTCAATTTTGGAAGTAAGCACGTTTTTTATATTCCTTTGCTCAATACTACAGCGGATGGCTGTATTGTCCGCTTCAGTGCCCCCTGAAGTAAAAAATATTTCTGAAGGAGAAGTATTTAACAACTCTGCAATGGTTCTTCTGGATTTTTCAATAGCAGAACGCACATCTCTTCCATGTCCGTGGATTGAAGATGGATTACCGTAATACTCCAGTAAATAAGGCTGCATAGCCTCAAAAACTTCGGGGTCTAAACGTGTTGTTGCTGCGTTGTCCAAATAGATACGTGCCATTGCTCCCTGTATTTATTCCTTAGTGTTGATTATTTCTTTAATATCTGAAATCATCTTTTGAGCCAAATGCTCAGCTTTTGATTCTGAATCTGATTCTGAATATATTCTGATAATTGGTTCTGTATTTGACTTACGTAGGTGTACCCATTCCTTATCAAATTCAACTTTTACACCATCAATGATGTTGATCGGCTGATTTTTATATTTCTCCTGAATACCTTTCAAAATTGCATCTACATCAATACCATGAGTAAGTTCAATTTTGTTTTTTGAGATATGGTAGTTAGGGTAGGTTGCTCTTAAATGAGAGCATGATTTGCCGGATTTGGCCAAATGCGTTAAAAATAGTGCAACACCTACCAACGCATCTCTTCCATAATGGCTTTCTGGATAGATGATGCCACCATTTCCTTCACCACCAATAACCGCATTGGTTTCTTTCATTTTTGCAACAACATTTACCTCTCCAACAGCAGAGGCGGCATATTCGCAATTATGCTTTTCAGTAATGTCTCTTAATGCTCGTGTGCTGGATAAATTGGAAACAGTATTACCTGGAGTTTGGCTTAAAACATAATCCGCAATAGCTACCAGAGTGTATTCTTCCCCAAAAGGAGTTCCATCTTCGGTAACAATCGCTAATCTATCCACATCAGGA
>JBEPWY010000278.1:0-5301 GCA_041642185.1 Marivirga sp. | reverse complement strand
AATGGACGATCAACGGGATTGTTGTATCTTCAGAAGCTGTTCTGCAGGATACTTTACAAGAGAAAGGCAACTACATCATTGGCCTGGAAGCAACCAATGAATTTGGCTGTACCAATTCCTCTTTTCAACAATTAAATATCAAAGCTCCTCAGCTGGATATTGCCCTAAGTAATTTAAGAGTGGTTTCTAAAGGAGATTTCACAGGTTTTGTGATTAGCATCACCAATAAAGGAAGTTTAATGCCTGACTATATAGATCTGGATGTGGATTTGGGAGATTTTTCAGTTACTGAAAGAGTGGAGGCTGTTATTTATCCTGAAAGTACAAATAATTACGCCTTAGGTGTAAGCTTATCCGAAAACCAGCTGCGAGGAATTAGCAGGATTTGCCTGGATGCTAATGCTGTAAGTGGAAATTATATAGAAGAAAATACAAATAACAACAGAGCATGTATAAATCTGGAAAATGCTTTCAGGGTGATGAAAATTTATCCTAATCCTGCTAAGGACATAGTGACTGTTCCTTTAATTTTACCTGAAAATGGAAATGTTATTATTAGCATAGAGCATAGTGATGGTAAGCAAGACAGGTCCGTTAGTTACCCTTTAGAAACCGGTTATAATGAGGTAAGAGTTGAAAGAGGGAATATTAAAGCAGGAATCTATTTTTTACGCATTAGGTATGAAGGTTTTGATGTAGTGAAGAAGGTGGTTTTTAAATGATACCGGATAATAATTTATCTAATACGCATTTGAAATGCGTATTCGCGGGATCAGCTTTTTTTAAAGCTGTTAATAAACACGATGAAATCGTGATTCCCACACCTCCTCGTTAAAAACGAAGAGGAGGTTTTCTGATAATTTTGATCCTCAATCAATCCACTCAAAACCCGCATAAGGCCTTAACACCTCAGGGATATGAATACCTTTTTCAGTCTGATTGTTTTCCAATATAGAAGCTAATATCCTTGGGAAAGCCAATGCACTGCCGTTAAGGGTGTGCAGCAAATGCTTTTTATTGTTTTCGTCTTTATAACGGAGCTTCAACCTATTACTCTGGTAAGTTTCAAAATTAGAAACTGAACTCACTTCCAGCCATCTCTCCTGCGCAGCTGACCATACTTCCATATCGTAAGTCAAGGCAGAAGTAAAGCCCATATCTCCGCCACATAGCCTTAATACGCGGTATGGCAATTCCAATTTTTTTAATAAACTTTGCACATAAACGCTCATCTCCTCCAATGCTTTATAAGAATTGTCAGGATGGTGGATTTGCACAATCTCCACTTTATCAAACTGATGCAATCTATTTAAACCACGGACATGAGCTCCCCATGAGCCTGCTTCCTTCCTGAAACAAGGTGTATAAGCGGCTAGCTTTACCGGTAACTCTTTTTCATCCAGTATTTCATCCCTGTACATATTTGTTAAAGGCACTTCAGCAGTAGGTATCATATAAAGATCTGTACTTGCATCGTGATACATTTGCCCTTCCTTATCAGGCAACTGTCCAGTACCAATACCTGAAGCTTCATTAATTAAAACAGGAGGTTGTATCTCTTTAAAGCCCTGTTTTTCGGCTTCGTCTAAAAAGAAGTTTAATAAAGCACGTTGTAAACGGGCACCTTTTCCTTTATAAACAGGAAAACCTGCACCGGTTATTTTAACGCCTAAATCAAAATCTATAATATCATATTTCTTTATCAGGTCCCAGTGGGGTGCATTGCCGGCATATAAATCAGGCTTTTCTCCATGCTCAAGCACAATTTCATTGTCGTCAGCACCTTTTCCTGCTTTCACATCTTCATGAGGTATATTTGGGATCTGGTATAGTGCATCTAACAGCATTTTTTCTTTCAGCTGTAATTCGTCCTGTAAAGCTTTGCTTTGAATTTTCAATTCAGAAGTTTTTACTTTCACTTTCTCTGCCTCTTCTTTTTTGCCCTGCTGCATTAAAGCACCGATAGATTTAGCAATCTGGTTTGCATCCGCCAGTACTGCATCCAATTGTGTTTGCAATTCTTTTCTCTCATCATCAAGAGAAATAACCTCATCGACTAACTTTTCAGGATGGGCTACGTTTCTTTTAACTAAGCCTTTAACAGCCTTATCTTTATCGGTACGAATGTGTGCAACTTGAAGCATAATAATGTTTATTTTTGGCAAAATAACGGAATTTTGGCAGTAAAAGGAACATAAAAGGCAGCTAAATGATAAAAAGTATTTTATATTTCATCATTTACTTGACTATTAACTTCACATGGCATATCATTGTACTATCCAAGAGGGTATAAGGCATTTGTCGAAGTCATATACTTTTAAAAAAATCCAAATTTCATAATATCAAATTAATCATACCAACAATTTTGGAATGCTACATTCCGAACAAGCAAAAACCCTTTTATGTATAACATTGAAGAATTAAATTTAAAGCTTCTTTCAGAACTGAAAGAGATCGCTGAAAAGTTAGGTGTATCCCAATACAAAAAATTGCCTAAAAAAGAATTGATCTATAAAATCTTAGATCAACAAGCATTATTGCCCGAGAATGAACTTCCTAAAAAGGAAAGTAAGCCGGCAGAAGAGAAAAAAGATGCTCCTGCAGAAGAAAGAAAAGAAAGAAAGCCTGCTCCGGCAGCTGCACGACCAGCCCGAAAAGAAGAAAAGTCTGAGGTTAAAACTGAGCCAAGGCCTGAAATAAAGCATGAAGCCAGAGCTGAAAGAACAGCAAA
Source organism: Marivirga sp. (assembly GCA_041642185.1). GTDB lineage: Bacteria > Bacteroidota > Bacteroidia > Cytophagales > Cyclobacteriaceae > Marivirga. Next base: position 2,570 of record JBEPWY010000278.1, on the reverse strand, counting down.
AGCAGCTGAACCAAAAGCAGCTGACCCTAAAACGGCAGAAGCAAAAACAGCTGAAGCTGACGGACAAGAAACCAGAAGGCCAAGGCCGGCTAATCCGCCACGTGAAAAAAGACCTGAAAAAACAGAACGTACCAACGAAAGAAAGGAACGTCCTGCAAGAACAGAGAGACCTGAGCGTGTAAAAAAGGCTAATATTACAGATTTTGACGGCATTATTGAAAACGAAGGCGTTTTGGAAATGATGCAGGATGGTTACGGCTTCCTGAGGTCATCTGATTATAATTACTTAGCAAGTCCTGATGATATTTATGTATCTCCTTCTCAAATAAAATTATTCGGCTTAAAAACCGGTGATACAGTAAGAGGACAAATCAGGCCACCAAAAGAAGGTGAAAAATATTTCGCATTATTAAGAGTCTCTTTTGTAAACGGCAAAACTACCGAAGAAATCAGAGACAGAGTACCTTTCGAATACCTTACCCCATTATTTCCCGAAGAAAAATTCAACCTTAGCACCAAGCCAAACAGATATTCCACCAGGATATTAGATTTGTTTGCGCCTATTGGTAAAGGACAAAGGGGAATGATTGTGGCTCAGCCTAAAACAGGTAAAACTGAATTATTAAAAGAAATTGCCAATTCCATTGCGGAAAACCATCCTGAATGTTATTTATTGATTTTGCTTATAGATGAGAGACCTGAAGAGGTAACTGATATGGCAAGATCGGTTAAAGCTGAAGTGGTTAGCTCCACTTTTGATGAGCAAGCTGAAAGACACGTAAAAGTGGCAAGCATGGTATTGGAGAAAGCCAAAAGAATGGTGGAATGTGGGCATGATGTAGTAATTCTATTGGATTCCATCACACGTTTGGCCAGAGCTTACAACACAGTGGTGCCTTCATCAGGTAAAATCTTATCCGGTGGTGTGGATGCCAACGCATTGCACAAACCAAAAAGATTCTTCGGTGCGGCAAGAAATCTTGAAAATGGAGGTTCTTTAACAATTATTGCAACAGCATTAATTGAAACAGGTTCTAAAATGGATGAGGTGATCTTTGAAGAATTTAAAGGAACGGGTAACATGGAATTGGTGCTTGACAGAAAGCTGGCCAACAAAAGAGTTTATCCTGCTATTGATATTTTAGCTTCCGGAACAAGAAGAGAAGATTTATTGATGAGCAAAGAAGAATTACAACGCGTGTGGATATTACGTAAATTCATGTCAGATATGAATTCAGGCGAAGCTATGGAAATGTTGCTTTCTAAAATGAAAGGTACTGTAGATAACGATGAGTTTCTTATCTCGATGAATGGATAAGTTCACAAAAAAAATAATCAATTTACCTAAGCGGCTTCTTGTAGAGGAGCCGCTTAGTATTTACACTGGTATTCGCGGCATGTTTCGCGAGAGTTCCAAAAGAGTTGGTTTACCTCCCGGTCAGGCCGTTTACACAGGAACTCGAACCGATATCCCCTTCAACATCTCTGTATTTGCCTATACAGATCTTGAATTAACTGAACATCATGACATCAGCACTGATGAGTTATTTACTCTCAGCCAAAGCCATAAATTTTTATGGGTAAATATTGAAGGTATTCACCATGTGGAAAAGGTAAAAGAGGTTTGTGATGCTTACGCAATCCACCCTCTTACTATGGAAGATATACTTTCTGTAGAGCAAAGGCCTCAAATAGATGATAATGAAAATTACCTATATGTGGCGGTTAAAATGCTACAGTTTGACCAGAAGCTCAGAAAAACGGTCACTGAACAGGTAAGTTTGATACTAAGAAAAAATATGGTGATCACTTTTCAGGAAAGAAAAGGTGATACTTTTGACGGGGTAAGAGACCGGCTCAGGGCAGGTAAAGGAAAGATCAGAAAAGAAGGCAGCGATTATTTATTGTATGCTTTAGTGGATACGGTAGTCGATCATTACTTTCTTGTACTGGAGAAATTTGGCGATGAGCTGGAGGAAATTGAAGAGCGTATTATGCTGAAGGGCCAGAAGCGTGATTTCACTACACTCTACGAGCTAAAACGTGAGATGATCCACATCAGGCGCTCAGTATGGCCGTTAAGAGAAGTAGTCAGCAAGTTGGAACGTGATGATATCAAATTTATAAGGAAGAGCACCAGGGTTTATATCCGAGATGTTTACGACCATACCATACAAGCGATTGATTCGGTTGAAACTTACCGTGATTTTATTTCCAGTTTGGGCGACTTATACCAATCGGTTATAAGCAACAAACTGAATGAGGTAATGAAAACATTGACCATCATTTCTGCTGTGTTTATTCCGCTAACATTTATAGCCGGGGTATATGGTATCAATTTTGAAAATGTACCAGAATTTGGCTGGGCATATGGCTACGCCTATTTCTGGGGATTGATTATTGTTGTCGGTGGCATAACAGCGGTTATATTTAAAGTCAAAAAGTGGATATAGGTGGTATAGTATATGTATTTTTCTTCCGTGGTCTATGGCTCACAGAACACAGCTAATCACCCTGTTTGGTTAAGATCTTTGAGCCACAGACCTTGGGTTAAAATTATCGATGTGGTC
>JBEPWY010000277.1:0-5316 GCA_041642185.1 Marivirga sp. | reverse complement strand
TACGGCAAGAGATGATTTAGCAGCAGCTTCCGCCATTTCGCCAGACCACCCCGAATAATAAGCCTCCACCTTTTCGGGCGACAAAATTCCCCCAGTTCTAGGATTCCCTCCGGAAGGGAAACCTATTTTGGCATTTTTAATTCTTATGTCGAACTGATAATTAAATTCATTTACTAGCAAACTTGTCCCGCTACCTGCATCAGTTCCTGTATTTTCAACAAAAAATGAACGGTAATCAGCCCATCCGTCATTTATCGTTTTAGCAACAGAATTAATATCTTCAATAATTGCAATTAAATAGGCTAACCTATTGGCTCCAAGATTAGGATCAGTAAAATAAACTAGTACTTCTTCATTTGTTGTTCCTGTACCAAACAACAAATAATCTATTGCAGGAAAACCTTTAGCGGCTACATTAGAGGCTGCTCCCAGCACATAAGACCCGCTTGAAATATTTTCTTCAATTTGTTGAACATTAGTGGGGAAAATATTAACCCTATCTCGGAAATTTATTGAAGCTAAAGGCCCTACCTGAAGAAAAGCAAGGTGCTGATAGCTTAACCAAGAAGCTTTCATTGCATTCCTGAGACTTGTTAAACTTGCTTCTGTTTGGTTGGAATTAAAAGTAGTAGAAGCCGATGCTAGTGCATCGGCTTTTATTGTGAAATCTTCTATCGATGGTTTAATGACATTATCTGCCATGTTTACCAGAAATGCCTCTCTGTCAAAATTTACTTTATCATTGCCTTTTTCACTATCGCAGGCAGAGAAAACAGTAAGTAGTAAAAGAAATAAAGAAGATTTTAATATATTCATTTTATAATTGGTCTTGTATTTTTTCAAAACTATAAGCCTCAACTAAACTCGCTTTTGCCGCTTGAATATTTTCTGAAGTAATTTCGTAGAAATTCTCCCCTAATGTTGCTAAGATTGCATCAACGTCTGCATTGGTTAATTTTTTGCTTGGATTGTATTTTAAAGCATGAATAAAAGCCCAAGCCTCAGATAACGTATGATTTCTTAATGCATCATCTGCAAAATTGGAATTGGCTTCATTTAAATAATGTACAGCAGTTCCAGCAGCAACTTTTTCCCATTCTGCACGAATGATTTCTATTTGCTCATCTCTCGTTGCCAAATCTTTATTTGAAATAGCAGCTCTACCTTTAATAAAAGCATTCATTATGGCTTCGCTTGAACCTAATAACTCATTCCTTCCATTGGCATATTTACCCCAAAAACGCATTCCGTCAGTATTGGCAGGAAAATCTAAAGGTACTCCGAAATAGCCAAATGCCTCATCCCAATGATGCTCCATGGCTGTTCCTTTTCCTTCTGCAATTTCTTCATTATCTACGTCCATTTTTCCTGAACCTAAATAAATAGAAGCAGTCTGGAAATACAATACAGAACCCATTAAACCTTTTTCAATTAACTGAATATGTTCGCGACCGTTAGCATCAAAGAAATATGCTTTGTTGCCGTCATTTGAGGTTACTACTCCGGGAGTGCCATTGCTGCCTTCTCCACCATTTGCCTCAGCAGTAGCTACTGCAAATTCATTCATAAAATCTTTGAACATTTGCTGATCAGCTTCAACTGTTTTATTTTCCAATTCTTTAGTATCCGCTTCATTTAAAGTAGCATCACTGAATGCATTGTTTTCGTTAGCATACATGTCCAACATTGTCTGAGCTTCTAAAACAGCTCCACTGTTGGCTGTTTTCATATAAGCTGTCAATTCAGCTAACATGTCCAAACGCTGGGTCTGACCTGAATAACTTACATTCTCAAAATTGTAAGTAGCAGGTATTTCATAATTTTCATTTTCGTTCTCAGCAGTAGTGTCATCATCACAAGCTGTGAAAGCAAAAGTTGCCAAAAAAGCTAATCCGAGGAATTTCATTTTTTTCATTTGTGCAAATTTAATATTTGTATTTAGATTGATTCTAATGATGACGTAAAATTATGTTTATTTAGATTGATTACAAACAAAAGCTCAAATTTTATTTAGATTTAATCTTATTAATTTCTCTAATAGAAAAACAGAGCTTAATGGTTGGAGAAAACTACACAAATTGTATTGCAGATTAAAATATGCTATAAGAGGATACTTGCGAATTAATATTTTGGTTATTGACCTAATTCAAAATAAATTTTCGGTTATGCTTTCCTTACAAAAACAAGAAAAATAGTCTTTAATAAAAAATAATACATAATGAGAATAATTTATTGATAAATAAGAATACATTTGTTCGTTTTTAATACAAAAAAATATTTAACAAATTATCTTATGAAAAAACTTTTACTATTAATTGCGATTTTTATTGCAATAGGCAACCATTCATTTGCGCAAAGGCTAGACAAAGAGAGGGGCCGGTTGGCATATACCCAATTACCCCTGACACCTTTACCTGAGGATATTACTCAATATTGGGTTAATATTGATTTGGGATACATATATTCCGGCGATAGCAAGACAGAAACATTAAACAAAATAAAGAATGCAGCTTCAATTTCTCACCTTGAAAAAACTTCCGGAGAAGGAGTTGAGTTATTGGTACGTCTTGAGACTTATTACAAAAGTGAAGTTGATTTTGGTTCAGAAGTAGTAAAGGAAAAAAGAGATGACAAAGAAGTTTCAGTTACCTATTATTACGTAGCTTTTGATTACAAGTACCCATTATATTTTGAAGTTAATCTTCCAGGAGAAATTGACCCTTTAAATTCTGGCTTTTCAAATAGTTCTAATTTAATGACAAGTTATAAGAGTAAGTTATTTAAAACTAGTAAAGATAGGAACGCATGGTGGAATGCTAATTACAAAACCTTACAGGGTAATTTAAGAACTTCATTGTTAAATGCGAATGTAAGCAAACTTAACAATTCCTTGGAGAATTTATACTCATACGGCAAACATAGTACTTACACTGAATTTGTAGCTGTTAAAAAGTTTAAAAAATTCGAATATGAAGATTTAGATATTGCACTTGAAAAAGTAAAAGCAGCGATAGAAGAAATTTCTGAAGATGATATTATTTTTAATGATAAATTCACTGCCAATATGGAAGAAGCGATTATTATTTGGGAAAAGGCTTTGGAAGAAAGTGATGTTGAAAGCAGAAAAACAAGAATTAATAAAAAAGTTACTGAGGCCATTTATAACAACCTATCTCTGACTTATATTTTAATGTCTGAATTTGAGAAAGCTGACGAGACAATTAAAGTTGCTGAAGATATTATTGGTAAAAGAGCCATAGATAATTATATCGAATCATTTTTAAGAGATAGGAGAGCAAGGTTTGATGCAAATGAAGGAAGAATCCCTGCTTCATACAAAGGATAAAAGATTAAAATTACGCAAATAAATTTTTAAATTATGAGCTAATTTTGGCTAAAACTTAATTCTTATTAATTCAAATACCCATGAAAAAAATAAAATGTTTCCTTTTAAGTGCACTTCTAATTACTATATTTTCCTGTTCAGGAGTTGAAGAAGTAGACAAAGTTCCTGATAATATAATTAAAGATGATTCAGGTCTCCTTATAGAGCTTGAGTGGTCTACGGGAGGTTCTGTAACGCAATCTTTAGATGAAGCAAATCTAAACTTATACCTTATTAAAGATGGTAAAGAAATTGATGCTTCTTCTAACTATGGTTACTATGAAGAAGTGGCAGTTGAAGATGTTTATAGTGATGGTAGTTATATTATACAGCTAGTATATTATAATGGCGAAGCAGCTGTTGATTATACACTATTTGTTAAAGGTTCTTCTTCAACTGAAAACATAACCTTCAACGGTTCTTTTTTATCTACGGATAAAGGTGTAGTGGTTGATTATCTGAAAATCCAAAAATCAGGAAATGAATATTCAATAGTAGATTTATAAAAATCTGAATGCATTAAATTTTAAAAGGCCACTTTATGGCCTTTTTTTATTGTCTTTTAATTACTAATAATTCAAGAAAATACGACTACCTATTAATTGGAAGAGGCTATTGATAGTAATTTTTTAAACTTCTTTTATTAGAATGTTAAAAATGGTTGTAGGTGCGTGCTTATTGGTTAGATACAAAATACATTTCAGGATTGGTGATTTCCTGCTTACTTAATAATACTTGCTTTTCTCCTTCTTTTAATTGATTACAGATACTTATCGAAAAGATACAAAAAACCATCCCTATTAAGCTCATCATCAACCTTCTAATTAATCTATTCATAGGCTAAAAATTTGATCTCCGACAAAAGTATAAGAAATAATGAACATTATGTAACAATTTTTATTATTTTTTTAACTATTAGACGTATTGCTCATATGATTTTGGCATTATTATCCTTAAAATGTGCATGAATAATTGTAATTTTGCGCTATTCAATGAAAAGCGGATAAAATGAAATATAGAATAGAGAAAGACACAATGGGTGAAGTAAAAGTTCCTGCAGATAAATACTGGGGTGCCCAAACTGAAAGAAGTAGAAATAATTTTAAAATTGGACCTGAGGCTAGTATGCCTTTGGAAATAATTCATGGATTTGCTTATTTGAAAAAAGCGGCCGCACAAACCAATTTTGAACTTGGGGTATTAAGCGAAGATAAAAACACGCTTATTGCTAAAGTTTGTGATGAAATACTGGATAACCAGCACAACGATCAATTTCCTCTTGTCATATGGCAGACAGGTTCCGGTACGCAATCAAACATGAATGTTAATGAGGTAATTTCCAACAGAGCTCAAATATTAGCAGGTAAAAGCCATGATGATAAAAAGATAGTGCATCCTAATGATGACGTGAATAAATCACAATCATCTAATGACACCTTTCCAACAGGTATGCATATTGCAGGCTATAAAATGATTATGGAGATAACTATTCCAGGTGTCGAAAAACTAAGAGATGTACTTCAGAAAAAATCGAAAGCATATGAAAAAGTTGTTAAAATAGGAAGAACCCATTTAATGGATGCTACTCCTTTAACTCTTGGACAAGAATTCTCAGGATATGTTTCTCAACTTAATCATGGTTTAAAAGCTTTAAAAAACACCCTTGACCATTTGTCCGAACTGGCATTAGGTGGTACAGCAGTAGGGACAGGTATTAATACGCCTGAAGGCTATTCAGAGCTGGTTGCTAAAAATATTGCTCAATTTTCCGGACTTCCTTTTATTACAGCAGAGAATAAATTTGAGGCACTAGCTGCACATGATGCATTTATTGAATCTCATGGTGCTTTAAAACAATTGGCTGTTTCTTTAAATAAAATTGCTAACGATATCAGAATGTTAGCTTCAGGACCTCGTTCCGGAATAGGGGA
>JBEPWY010000276.1:0-5328 GCA_041642185.1 Marivirga sp. | reverse complement strand
TACTGTACTGATATCGCTAAAATGATAGATGCGCCCGTTCTTCACGTAAATGGTGATGATGCAGAGGCAGTTAATTTTGCAGCTAACCTAGCGGTTGAATATAGGGCCGCATTCCATAAAGATATTTTTATTGATTTGCTCTGCTACAGAAGACATGGGCATAATGAAAGTGATGAACCTAAATTTACCCAGCCTAAACTCTACAATAAAATAGCAAAACACCCCAGCCCAAGGGAAGTGTATGTGAAGAAGTTAACAGAAAGAGGTGATTTCGATTCCGGTACTATAAAGGACATGGAGAAGACTTTCAAGAAACAACTTCAGGACAGGTTGAATGAAGTAAAGCAAAAGCCTCTTCCTTACAAGCCACAAAAAATTGAAGAAGAATGGCAGCAATTGAGAAGGGCGAAATCAGAAGACTTTCTTCAATCACCTGAAACAGGAATTTCTAAAGATTTATTGGAAAAAATAGGCAAAGCTCTGACTACATTGCCTAAAGGATTCAAACCATTGAAACAAATTGACAAACTTTTCAAAGAAAGGAAAAAGAACTTTTTTGAAGAAGAAAGTCTGAATTGGGCCGATGCAGAGTTACTAGCTTATGGCTCCTTGTTAATGGACGGCAACATTGTTCGTATGTCCGGACAGGATGTTAAAAGAGGCACTTTCTCTCACAGGCATTCTTATGTTTTTGATGCAGAAACAAATGAGCCTTATTGTAACCTTGACCATATTGATGATGACCAAAAGCAGAATTTCAAAATATACAACTCATTATTGTCTGAGTTTGGTGTTTTAGGGTTCGAGTATGGATACGCCATGGCTACTCCAAGCGCCCTGGTAATCTGGGAAGCACAGTTTGGTGACTTCGCTAATGGTGCCCAAGTGATGATTGACCAGTTTATCACCTCAGCGGAAAGTAAATGGCAACGTATGAATGGTTTAGTAATGTTACTTCCTCATGGTTATGAGGGTCAAGGGCCGGAGCATTCTAATGCAAGACCTGAAAGATTTTTACAATTAGCAGCAGAGGAAAATTTAATAGTAACCAACATAACCACTCCGGCTAACTTATTCCATATGTTCAGAAGGCAGGTAGCATGGGAATTTAGAAAGCCGTTGGTACAATTCTCTCCTAAATCATTATTGAGGCATCCAAAAGTGATTTCTCCTGTTAAAGAATTTACGGAAGGCGGATTTAATGAAATTTATACTGACCCTTATGTTGATGCTAAAAAAGTTAAAAGAGTAGTACTTTGTACTGGAAAGGTATACTACGATCTTTTAGAGAAGCAACAAGCAGATAAAATAAAGAACGTAGCCGTTATTAGAATTGAGCAGCTACATCCTTTCCCTATGAAGCAAGTTGATGAAGCTCTGGCTAAATTTAATGATCCGGAAATTACCTGGGTACAGGAAGAACCTTCCAACATGGGATACTGGACATATATTTTAAGAACAGTTACAGAAAGAGGGGCCATTAAATTGATCTCCAGAAAATCAAGCGCTTCGCCTGCTACAGGTTATGCTAAAGTGCATAAAGCAGAACAAGAAGCATTAGTTAATAAGGCATTTGACCTAAAAAAATAAAAATTTTTACGCAACCGATAAAGCAATGAGTTTAGAAATTAAAGTTCCTGAAGTAGGTGAATCGATAACCGAAGTAACAATAGCCAACTGGTTAAAAAAAGATGGCGATTATGTAGAACAAGATGAGATTATAGCTGAATTAGAATCAGACAAAGCTACTTTTGAACTACCTGCTGAAGCTGCCGGAGTGTTAAAAATTATTGCAAATGAAGAAGATACCGTTGAGGTAGGCGCTGTTATTTGTGAAATAGATACTGATGCAAAAGAAGGATCAGGATCCTCTTCTTCAGACAAAAAGGAAGAAACAAAAGCTGAACCTAAAAAAGAAGAGAAAGAAGAGAGCAAGCCCTCTTCTTCTGATTCCGGTTCTAAAAAAACAGGTGAAGTGCACGAAATGGTGGTGCCTACAGTAGGCGAATCCATCACTGAAGTTACTATCAGCTCATGGCTGAAATCCGATGGCGATTATGTAGAGTTGGATGAAATAATCGCTGAAGTTGAATCTGACAAAGCAACATTCGAATTACCGGCTGAAGCTAACGGATTATTAAAAATTATTGCTCAGGAAGGTGACACCTTAGAAATTGGTGCTACTATCTGTAAAATAGAAGTGACTGAAGGCGGTGCTCCATCTGCTAAAAAAGAGGGGGGTGCTGATAAATCTGAATCGAAATCGTCAGAAGCTTTCACTTCAGGAGAAGACACATATGCCACAGGACATGCATCTCCTGCAGCGGCTAAAATATTGAAGGAAAAAGGAATTGATCCTTCTAATATTAAAGGAACTGGCCGTGATGGCAGAATCACCAAAGAAGATGCTGAGAATGCTGAAAAGCAAAATGCCAAAGCACCGGAAGCTTCAAAACAGGAAGAAAAGAAACAAGAAACTCCTTCCACACCTCAAAGCGATAGAAATCAGCACAGAGAAAAAATGTCCAGCTTGAGAAAAACAGTTGCCAGAAGATTGGTAAGTGTTAAAAACGAGACGGCTATGCTCACTACCTTTAACGAAGTAGATATGCAGCCTATCATGGACATCAGAAAGAAATACAAAGAGCAGTTTAAGGAGAAGTACGAAGTAGGTTTAGGTTTTATGTCCTTCTTTACAAAGGCTTGTACCTTGGCATTAAAAGAATTTCCGGCTGTAAATGCTCAAATAGACGGGAATGAAATGGTTTACAGTGATTATGTTGATATGTCAATTGCAGTTTCTTCTCCAAAAGGTTTGGTAGTCCCTGTTATCAGAAATGCTGAAAAATTATCTTTCAATGAAGTAGAAGCTGAAGTAATTCGATTAGCTAAGAAAGCCAGAGATGGTAAATTAAGTATAGATGAGATGACAGGTGGAACCTTTACTATCACAAACGGTGGTATTTTTGGGTCTATGTTATCCACGCCAATTATTAATGCACCACAGTCAGCTATATTAGGAATGCACAATATAGTAGAGCGCCCGATGGCGGTCAATGGAGAGGTGAAAATCAAACCGATTATGTATGTAGCCCTCAGCTATGACCATAGAATTATTGATGGGAAAGAATCAGTGAGTTTCTTGGTGAGGGTAAAAGAATTGCTTGAGGACCCTACAAGGTTATTGTTGGGCATATAAGAAAATCAGTTATAAATGAATGTCGTGATACCGAAAAGTATCATTAACAAAACAAACAGAAATGTCAAAATACGATGTAACAGTAATAGGTTCGGGCCCTGGTGGATATGTAGCAGCTATCCGTTGCGCCCAACTGGGGATGAAAACCGCTATCATTGAAAAGTATGATACGCTGGGCGGAACCTGCTTAAATGTAGGATGTATCCCTTCCAAAGCTTTATTGGACTCTTCCGAGCATTACCACAATGCAGAAACAACTTTTAAGGAGCATGGAATTAACCTTAACGATTTAAAAGTTGACATTAAACAAATGATCAGCCGTAAATCGGATGTGGTAAAGCAAAATGTGGAAGGCATTGCTTACCTTATGAAGAAAAATAAAATTGATGTACACACAGGAGTTGGCTCTTTTATAGATAAAAACACCATCAAAATAACTGACTCTAAGGATAAAACCACTGAAATCTCTACTGATAAGGTAATTATCGCAACTGGATCAAAGCCTGTTGAATTGCCTTTTGCAAAATTTGACAAGAAAAGAATTATCAGCAGCACTGAAGCATTGGAATTGAAAGAAGTTCCGAAACATATGATTGTAATTGGCGGTGGGGTAATCGGTTTGGAACTTGGTTCTGTTTACAAAAGAATTGGTTCAGATGTTACAGTAATTGAATTTCTTGACAGCCTGATTGCTACTATGGACGGCACCATGGGCAAGGAGATGAAAAAGAGCATGAAAAAGCTGGGCATGGAGGTGAAATTGAAACATAAAGTAACCAAGGTTGAAAATAAAGGTAAAGAAGTAGAAGTAACTTTTGAGAACGAAAAAGGCGAAAGCCAAACCATCAAAGGTGACTATTGTTTGGTTTCAGTAGGTAGAAAGCCATATACAGCAGGTCTGGATTTGGAAAAAGCAGGCATAAAAGCAGATGAAAAAGGCCGTATTCCAGTTGACAAGCATTTAAAAACTGAAGTTGATAATATTTATGCTATTGGCGATGTGGTTAGAGGCGCTATGCTGGCACACAAAGCGGAAGAAGAAGGCGTTTTTGTTGCCGAAACGATGGCAGGTCAGAAACCTCATATCAATTATAAATTAATACCGAATGTAGTTTATACCTGGCCTGAGGTAGCCGGAGCAGGTTTTACAGAAGAGGAATTGAAAGAAGAAGGACGTGCTTATAAAACAGGCTCTTTTCCATATAAAGCATTGGGAAGAGCAAGGGCTAGTATGGATACTGACGGATTGGTAAAAGTAATTGCTGATAAAGAAACAGATGAAATTTTAGGTATCCATATCATTGGAGCCAGAGCAGCGGATATGATTGCTGCCGGTGTAACAGCTATGGAATATAGGGCTTCTGCCGAGGATGTTTCCCGCATGTCGCATGCGCACCCCACTTATATGGAAGCTGTAAAAGAAGCTTGTCTGGCCGCTACAGATAACAGGCCACTTCATATGTAGAAGATCAGATTGTCACTTTTTTAAAGGAAATTACGAAAGTAGTTTCCTTTTTTGTTTACAGAGAGACTATAGCCTATAAATCAATGGCAAAAACCAGATTTAATCTATTGCTCGATCAGGAATTTTGAGTTATTTTAATTAAACCAATCTTTTAGAGCCAATCCAATGAGCAAGTGGAAACAACTATTTAAGGAATACCATTACATATTGAGTATAGGGTTTTTATTTTCCTATTTTTCAAGCTTTGGGCAAACGTTTCTTATTTCACTATACATTCCTTCTCTGGAGCAGGTATTAGGACTTTCAAATGCTGAAATGGGTAGTTTATATGCCGTGGCCACAGTGGCTTCTGCTTTAACACTTCCCTACTTGGGCAGCATGTTTGACCGCATGAGCCTGGGGAAATACATGGGAATGATTTTAACAGGCCTCATGATTGCTCTTGTTTCTCTTTCTTTTGCTTTTCATGTGATTATGGTCGGCTTCAGTTTTTACTTGCTACGTTTATTCGGACAGGGATTGATGAGCCATACAGCAGTATCCACTATGACACGCTACTTTGAAGACAACAGAGGCAAGGCTATAGGTATAGCCACGATAGGGCATCCTTTTGGTGAAGCCACTCTACCTGTTTTAATCACATTATGCATTGGCTGGCTGGGCT
>JBEPWY010000275.1:0-5364 GCA_041642185.1 Marivirga sp. | reverse complement strand
ACTGCTTCATTTCTGGCGATCTCCTTAGCACTTACAGGATCATTATTATGCCATGCAATCAATAAATTCAGTGTCCAGGTTTCGAATACTTTATTAGATGAGCCATCTAAAATATCATTTCCATAACTGCTGATAGTTTCCCATCCACCTATAACGCTTTCATAGCGAGTTGCCATATAAAATGCCGCTCTGGCTAAGTCTCCCTTAAATTCATCAATTGGCTCAAATACTGTTCCTGTATAACCTAATCCTGAAACAGGGCTTCCAACCTTACTACCATTGGTAGAAACAAAGCTTGCAGAGCCTACTTCACCGAAAGGAAAACTAGCTCTTTTACTGTTCACGTAACCATCTGTAGCAAAAATATGATGGACGTCAGAATTCATTGGTTCAACAGTACCGCCAAACCAACTTTTAGGGAAACTATGCTCTCTATTATAACAATTACCTTCTCCTGAATAGTTACCGCACTGGTCCGTAGATTTAGTATAAGAGTATGAATCTGTTCCTGTAGGTTTTTCAGAATAAATATCAAGAATTGTTCCGTCATTCTCATAATACTGATCCAGTTCATTAGTAGCATAAAATCCCCAGATGGCACTATAGCCCTGTGAATTATGGCCTTTGATGATATTATGTAATTCTGTTTTCAAAGTATAGCCTGAAAGCCCGGATGCGCTATTGTAATACTCTCCTAATTCTGGAGAAGGGGAAGAAGAAGAACCAATAGTAAAATTCACAGTTTCAGAATAGCTAAAAGATCCACCGGAACCTAAAACGCTACCATTAGAGCTTAAGGAGTAGGATCCTTCACCATAGGCGCAGCAAATTCCATCTCCATAGGCATCGCTGATCACAAAACTATAATCGCCATCTGTAAGGCAAAATGTTTCGCTATATGATGTATTGTTATTATAGTTATTGCCTGAATAGAGCGTGGTGCCATTTCCATCCTTGATCACCCAGCTTGTTTCTGAAGCATAATTATCTGTTGTAAGCGCCAATGCCACATCAGTACATGTTGGTTCTGTAGGTTCTGTAACCGAAGCAGTTGCAGGTTCAAAACCATCTACATAAACCACTTCTGATCCATCAAAACCAGTTACATCATAAAATCTTAACCCCACTTCAATAGTGGTGGTGGAAGGCGTGTATTGATAAGTAATTTGCTGCCATTGGTTAAGTTGAGAAGAATTTGAATAATCGCGGTAGCCATCAACATATAACCTGGCTCTTACTCCACCTTCCGTGTGGTTAACCCAAACAGAAAATGTGTAGGATTGTCCAGGAGTGACTTCAATAGTCTGCAGAAAATCTGTATTACTTTGCGTAGAGGTATTCACAGTGATTTTTGCAGCACTGTTACCTTCTTTGGTTTTAGCGGTCTCTTGGTTTAATGATATTCCCGAATCAACCGTGGTCCAGGAAACAGGATCGCTCCCATTCCATTCTTCAAAAGAACCGTTAAGAATCTGTGCTGAGGAGGGGAAAAGGCAAATAATGTACAAAAATAGAAAAACTATCAGACTGTAAATTTTTTTCATATAATAAATGATTCAAGGTTAAACAGCTGCAATGTAGGGAATTATATTATAAAAATAGTACAAATTCGTATATTGATAAAATTATACTATTGTTAAGAAAATGTTACCAAAAGGCAAGACGATAACGGTTCGAAAATATAAATAACAGCCAAATGCATTAATTTTCACTTTCTCTTCTGAGTAGCAAAATTACTAAAAAAATGAGTAGAGAGAAATAGCTTTACCAACAATAGCTACATTAATTGAACTAAGTATAATCTGTAAAATTAAGAGAACAAGACATAGTAAATGAAAACCTGATCCAAACTAATCAATTAATCACACGATTAAGTATGGTATACTATATATGAAGAATAAAATCATAGTAGCTCTCCAAAATCGTCCGATAAAATGAAAGGTGTCACATTTACTTTAGCCGTTGCTTTCGTTCTCCTGTGGAATTCAGGATTTATAGGAGCTGAGTACGCACTCTTTTATACCGGACCTTTTACCTTACTTTTCTGGCGTTACCTGGTATTAACCCTACTAATTCTTGTCTATTTGCAGGTAAGAAAGCGCTTTGAGTGGGTTGGATGGAAAGTGGCTGCTCCCAACATGCTGGTAGGGATTTTGGCTCATGGCGTATGGCTTAGCTGCGCCTTGCTTGCCCTGGATTACGAGGTTCCGGCAGGAATTGTAGCTTTAATAGTGGCTTTACAACCTCTGACTACAGCTGCCTTTTCTGGTTTTATTACCGGTGAACGAACACAATACTATCAATGGATTGGATTGCTACTGGGATTTGTGGGGGTGGTTATTAGTGTAACCTCTCGAATGGACTTCGGTAGCTATACCTCAATTTTTGGTTATGCTATTCCTGTAGGTTCTGTTATTGGAATTACCATAGCAAGCCTGATACAAAGACGGATGGCGCTTAAAAATAGATCACAGAAATTACCAGTTGACCTTACCCTGTTTTATCAAAGCCTTGCCACATTGCTTGCATTAGCTTTACCTGCTATTTTTATTGAAAAATTATCCACTCAATGGGACTCGGAATTTATATATGCAATGACTTGGCTAATTCTTGCTGTCTCCTTGGGCGCATATGGTCTGATGTGGCTGTTGATTGATCGAGTTGACACTACCCGCGTAGCCAGTTTGTTTTACCTTGGACCTCCTGTAACCATGCTCATGGCCTGGGTAGCGTTTGGAGACAAGATTCAGCTTATGGATATTACAGGAGCCTCTGTTGTTTTTATAGGTGTATTAATAACGCAGTTTGACCTAAAAAAATACTTTGAATGGCTGTAAAGCCATTAGTATCCTTCCTTTTTTCGCTAAATACTTTTAATTTTTTTATGAAAATGTTCTTCTGGGTCAACATAGCCCTTATATCCAGCTGTATCAGTTAAATAAATATATTTTACTGCAATTTGATGCCTCAGCTGAAAAAACCACTGTCTACCTAAAGGTTTTAATATCATTTTTTTCTTGTGTAGTAGTATCACCATGGCTATCAATGTAAATAGCATTATAATGATACTCTTTATTTTTATTAAAGTAATCTAAACTTTTATCAGACACTTCACTTTAAGCAAATGCAGTATTCAATGATAAGTTGAGGTTTATAAAAATAAGTCCATATTTATATTTCATAGTTAATTTATCTGGTGTAAAAGATGTTAACGGTTCGCAATATGGCCAGTGGCGGTTTGCGGGCTTCGTCACTATCCACCGTTACAAACTTTGATGCGGGGCAGAAAGCTTCAAGTTCCCAAAGCCCCCGCCATTGGCTATATTGCGTGTTGCATGCTGGCTTTTTTTCTCTTTCAGTTCGTTAATCCTTTTTGTATCAATATAATGTGTTGCATATCTATCCTCAATGTTTCTTTAACCCAATGAATATAACGCATTTTTTTGAAATCAAACCATTGTTGTCGATACTCACCAGAATTGTCAATTTGCCATTTAAAGTTTTGAAAAGGTTTTGGTCTATTTAATGCATTTATCAGTCTGTCCTGCAATCTTGTATCGTCAACGCTCTCAGCAAAATCAGCCATTATTTTAAAAGAATCATGAGATTCAAATCCTTCGAATTCAAAATAATCATCCCAGTTATCATCAATCTCTTTTGATTCTTCTTCCCAAGGTTCTTCATCGGCACCAATCCAGCTATCAAAATTAGGTAATGTCTTAATCTCACCAGTCTTAAGATTATAAAAACATCTCATTCCGCAATCCAGGTTATCAGCTATTTCTGCTATCTGTTTTTCAGTCAGTTTCATGTTTGCAGGATGTTCCTTAAGCTTGCATGCAATCTAATAAATGTTATTCTCAAAAACCCACTTTCTCTCACTCCGCCAAAAGCTCCAATATTGGCTCTCCGGTAGCGCCGTTTGGCAATTTGATATCCAGAAGGAATGAAAGGGTAACAGCTATATCGTCTATACTTTGCTTTTTATACGACTCTCCTTTTTGAATGCCTGCACCAAACCAGATCAATGGCACATGGGTATCGTAACTATAGCCGCTTGAGTGGGTGGTAGCGCTGCTTGTGGCGTAAAACCAGCCTGGCTCCAATACTAATAAAACATCGCCTGACCTTTTAAAATTATAGCCCATTTGCAATGCTGAAGCTAGTCCTTCTGTATATTCTTCTGTTCTCATATCCGAAGCAGAATAAGCTTTTGCCACTCCATCCATTTTTAATGCTTCCTCCAATACAAACTGGCGGATTTCTTTTAAACTGATTTTACTTTTTTCAATCAATTCACGATCGAGAAAAAACTGCTCGTTGGAGAATGAGGTAATCCATTCTCCTTTACCGTACCTTTCAGTCAAAAGTGATTGCATCTTTTCCTTATATGCCTTATTACCATAATGGCCGGCAGGTATTTTCTTCGACTGCATATATTCAGGCACTTCGGCACAACCATGATCGGAAGTTAAAAATACCAGGTACTCCCCTGCCCCAATTGTTTCATCCAGGTGGTTTAATAATCGTTCAATTTCCTTATCCAGTTTAATGTAAGTATCCTGTATTTCCACTGAACGCGGGCCAAAACCATGGCCTATATAGTCGGTAGAAGAATAGCTTAAAGCAAGGAAATCAGTTACCTCATCTTTACCCATTTGCTCATTTTCAATAGCCGCAATAGCCATATCTGTACTGATTGTATTACCAAAAGGTGTTTGTGGCAATAAAGCGAAATTACCGTTTTGCCCTCTTAGTTCTTTTAAATTATATGGAAAAACTGATTTTTCCTTTCCTTTTGGCCGCATCTCATAAGGCATATCATCCGCTGTGGATTGAGTATATTGTTCTGGCTCCATAGAAAGCGTCCAGGCACTGTCCAGGTATTTATCGGCTAATTTCCTATTGTTAAAATCCTGTACCCACTGTGGCAATTCGGCTTTATCGTAATAAGAACTTGTAATGAATTGGCCTGTGCTTTTATCATACCAAAATGCGCCTGTAGGATTATGGCCTGCTGGTAAAATTGATCCTCTGTCTTTAATGGACACTCCCACTACTTTGGACTGAAAGTTTGTAGCTAAACTCAGCTCATCAGTAATGGTGCTGCTTAATAATCTGTGGGGGGACATTTGACCGCCATCTGAATCTGATCCAACTGTTGTTACGGAGGTATCCCCTACGCAATACACAGTTCTTCCAAGCTCTATATCATGAAAGTTATTTCCGATTATACCGTGAGTGGCTGGTGTGCTACCAGTATAAACTGAAGCATGGCCGGGAGCTGTATAAGTAGGGATATAATTGAAATGAGTGTTTTTATTATAGTATCCATCTGCCAATAATCTTTTAAAACCATTTTCA
>JBEPWY010000274.1:0-5368 GCA_041642185.1 Marivirga sp. | reverse complement strand
CAATTGAGTGATTTAGGTAATAAATTTACCAGCATTTCGGCCAGTTCATTGGAGGCAGATTGAACATATTCCCCATAAACCATTACGTGAAGGTGTTTTTGTACTTGTTTATGTATAGCTTCAATCACTTTAGGGTGTTGATGTCCCAAATTACTAACTGCAATTCCTGAAATCAGATCCATATAAGCTTTCCCCGACTTTTCATAGAGGTAAACCCCCTCTGCTTTTTCTATTTCTAGGAGAAATGGAAAAGGAGTGGTTTGTGCAATATGATCCAGAAAAATTTGCTTAGGGGTATTATCTGCCACCGTAGAATACTTATTTACTTACTACTTAATTCATTTACCATATCAATATATTCCTGCATAGCGGCCTCACTTGATTTGCCTTTCATAGCTTCCCATGCATTATATTTGGCAATAGCTTTAAAATCAAAACCCCCGGGCCTTTCGCCACTTACATCCCCCTCATCTGCTTGTTTATATAATGCGTACATTTTCAATAAATCTTCATTAGAGGGCTTTTCTTTTATATCTGTTTTTGATCTTTGTACAGCAGTAATAAAATTTTCTTTTAAGCTCATATTTGTTTTAGTTAAAATTAAAAAAAGTCAACCTATCGCAACAGGTTGACTTTTAAATTAGGATATAAATTATCTAATTATCTTTTGTTGGATTCCACATATGGGCGATGGTTATATCCGGTATAAACTTGTCTCGGACGACCAATAGGCTCGTTGTTTTCTCTCATTTCTTTCCACTGTGCTATCCATCCTGGTAAACGGCCAATAGCAAACATAACAGTAAACATTTCTGTTGGAATACCCATAGCACGGTATATTATACCTGAATAAAAATCTACATTAGGATAAAGCTTTTTCTCAATGAAGTATGGGTCATTTAAAGCAATCTCTTCAAGTTGTTTTGCAATGTCCAACAATGGATCATCAACTCCTAATTGCTCTAATACATCATCAGCAGCTTTTTTAATTATTTTAGCACGAGGGTCGAAGTTTTTATAAACTCTGTGCCCAAATCCCATTAGACGGAATGGATCATTTTTATCCTTTGCTTTATCAATAAATTTAGCAGTATCTCCACCAGCTTTCTGAATTTCTTCCAACATTTCCAAAACAGCCTGATTAGCTCCGCCATGTAAAGGTCCCCACAATGCATTTATACCAGCAGATATAGAAGCATATAAACTAGCCTGAGAGCTTCCTACTATCCTTACTGTAGAAGTTGAGCAATTCTGTTCGTGATCGGCATGAAGAATCAACAACTGATCCAAAGCTCTTGCGACTACAGGATTTGCCTTATACCTTTCTGCTGGTAAGGCAAACATCATTTTTAAGAAATTAGAACAATAATCTAGTTCATTATCAGGGTAATTTACAGGGTGACCCACCTGGTTTTTATAAGCCCACGCTGCAAAAGTTGGCATTTTAGCCAAAATTCTGATAATACTTAAATCTACTGCTTCAGCAGATCTGTTAGGATCTAATGATTCAGGGTAGAAAGCAGTAAGGGAACATACTAAAGAAGATAAAACGCCCATAGGGTGAGCATTGGAAGGAAAACCGTCCAAAATTGTTTTTATATCCTCGTGAACTAAAGTATGCGTGGTTATTTTTTTCTGAAAAGTTTCTAATTCATCAGAAGTCGGTAATTCCCCATAAATCAATAAATAAGAAACTTCAAGAAATGTAGATTTTTCGGCCAAGTCTTCAATGGAGTAACCTCTGTATCTTAAAATACCCTCTTCACCATTTAAAAAAGTGATAGCACTTTTAGTAGAGCCTGTATTTTTGAAACCGGGGTCAATTGTTATAAGACCACTATTTGCTCTTAATTTGCTGATATCAACTGCTTTTTCCTTTTCAGTTCCTTCAACAACAGCTAAAGTGTATTCTTTTCCTCCGTATGTTAATTTTGCTTGATCTGACATGTACTTTTGTGTTATATAATTGATAGTATAAACTTGTGTTAATTATTAATTCCCGAAATTAAGCAAAAAATCAATCTTTTAAAACAGACTGTCAAGATGATTTTTAAAGCACTTTTTATTAATACTCTAACTTAAAATGTGGCTACTTTGTTTTGATATTATCAGCCTCTTATAATCTCGAATTTAATTTATTTAAGTATACAGGTAGGCATTCAATTTAATACTTAATAATATTATTAAAAGAATTAGTCTTTAGCATATAATAGTAAAGATTGGTAGATAAATTGAAATTAATTAATCTATAAGCACAATTTTCTTTTTGGAAATATTGCCGTCTTCATTTTTAAACAAAACATGGTATAATCCTGAACTGTATCCCCTTAAAGATACCTCATGTCTATTTGTTCCTTTTTGAATAATACTGCTTTTTATAATTTTACCTGTATTATCTATGATAATGTATTTCATACTCTCATTATTTAATTCAGGCAATTCAAAATAAACTTTATCTCTGCTAGGGTTAGGATATATTTGAATATCTGATAAATTTATTTTGGATATGTTAGAGACAATAATTTTAGCAATTTTAGATGAGCCAATATCAGTAATGGTGGATTGTAAAACTTCATTTGTATTTACATTCTGAACTACAGTAACTATGGCTAAATCATTTTCTGTAAATATAGAGTTGACTTCCCATTCATAATGGTAAGTAGTATCAATGGATTGTTTGATCAACATTTCCCCATGCATATCAGGCAATATTCTCCTAACCACATTTGTTAAATCTAAATTTCCAGATGCCTTATCAGTTCTTTTTTCTACAATAAAGAAATATGCGACCAAGCTATCTTTGGTGTAATTATTTTCTGGATTTATATTAAGTTCAGCATCAAACCTAATGAGTGACTTATTAGCATTCTCATCAATGTTAATTGAAAATATATCTACGGGTTCTAATAATGATCTTTTTCTTATTAATTTTTTATTTTCTTCAGAATTAACGGTGCCCTTAATGCCTGTACCGTCAAATATTATTTGTGTAGATGAAGTAATTCCATAAATAGAGGCTCTTCCATCCATTTGGATTTTGTTTCTTTCGGTAACCTGATCAGCGAAAGGATAAGAGGTGTGAAATTCCAGCTTAATTAAATCTTTACCTAATTCACTTTTGACTAAGGAATGAATGGAATCATTTTTCTGACTAAAATCAGGAGAGTTTAAGTTGGTGAAACTTTCCAGAAGCATGTTTTTAGTTCGCTCACCTACATAGAAATTATCGATGGCCATACCTGTGGCCTTGGTATTACCAGAAGCTTTAAATTTAATCCTGAACCTGATATTGGTGGATAGATTTTTAATATTGTCTAAAGGAATTGCTACTTTTTTCCACCTCCACTGATTTCCCGTATAATACCAGGCAGCATTACCTACATTATTATTGCTAATAGATACTGTAATACTTTTGTTATACCAGTTTAACTCCTCATCCTGTTGTCCTAAAATTGCAAAGGTTTGACCATTATCAATGGAGTATTCAACTACAGCCCCAGCCCTTATATAAGTTTCTTCTTGCATATCCAGCCACATATCAAAAGATAGCATAGGACGTTCTAAAGAAGTTAAATTAAAGCCAGGGGCATTGAGACAAGATTGTTCATCCTCATTGTATCCTGCATCGCCATTGTGGATGGTTTTCCAAAATTTACTATTGTTGTTTTCGGTTTTAAAGGTATCGCTTTCAAAAGTATAATTCCATGACGAACCAATTGATCCAGTTGATTCAGTACTCCATCCTGCCTGGCTAATTTCAAAATCTTCAAAATAAGGATAAGTAATAATAGAAGGAAGGATGTTTAATGTATCTGTTTGACTGCTTATACAACCAAAGGCAGTCTCTATTTCCAAGGTAACATAATAGCTACCGCTATTTATAAAATTATAGGTCGGATTTTGAACTGTGTCTATATCTACAGTATTAGTAACAGGGTTTTCAAAATACCAATTCCAGTTGATTATTGTGTCATTACCAATTATTACACTTTCATCTGTAAATTGAGTTCCTTCTTCACCTGGAGCACTTGTATTTACGTTGACGTAGCTAAAAGCAACTTTACCTACATACCCTACTTCTACCTCAAACTCTTGTTGGAAAATACAACCTTGTGATGTTTCTACCTCTAATGTTACTTTTTGAGTTCCTGGATTTCTGAATAAGATTGTATCACCTGAAATATCTAAAATATTATTTGAGCTAAGCCATCTGTAAGAGGTTAAATCATCATTAAGATTATTATAGCTGGTAGTATTTTCAAGTACTACCTTATTAGGTTCGCTACATAAATTACTATAATTTAAATCCATTAAAGGATCCGGTATAACATAAATCGTATCAGTATAAATGGAAGTACATTGAGCTTCAGGATCAAAAACAGTATAGGTTACAGCATTTTTATCAGTTACCCCTATTGCATTTGGATCAAATGTAGCCTGATTACCAGAAGTTACTCCTGGCCCTGAGAATGTGCCCCCCCCAGTGTTAATAGGATTGAGGTTTACAATATTTGAACCACAAATGGATTTATCATTTACATCTCTTCCATCTATCCTGAATCTTTCTTCTGCTTTAATAATAACTGCCACAGTCTCCGAAGGACCTTCACAACCTCCGGCAGGTAAAGTAGGTGTGATAGTGTAATAAACAGTATCTCTTTGAGGGAACGGCTTTTGATTAGAAATAACACCATCTTCAACACTTACCATACTACCTGACCCATCCATAGCTCCTGCTGAATTTTCTGAAACAATCCATTTATATACAATGCCATTTAGATCGTTAACTGTAGATATTGGGATTTCAAAACCGGCACCACTGCAAACAAGTTTAAATTCTGGGATGGTTTCAATTTCTATATTTGGATAAACAATTATATGTAAATCCTGAGAGGTACCCTCACATCCATTATTATTATAAGGAGTTATTTTATAAACCACTTCTTTGTTTTCTCCAGTATTATTAACTAAAGTTAAATTTATACTACCTGTTCCTGAAAAAATAGCCCCATTAATACTATCAGAAGTTAATTCCCATTTAGATAAAGTAGAAGAAAGATCAGATTGTGGAATAAATTCAAAATTTTCACCCGAACAAATTTCCTGGTTGAAATCATTATTAGTATTTAAAGTAGGCCGTGGCTTTATCCGCATTTCAAAAGTATCTATCACACTGTTGCAACCATCTTTAATTGCATATACTTCAAATAAAGCTATGTTATCCTCTGTATCACTGTTGTTAGTGGCAGTAAAACCTCCAAAGGTGATATTATCCTGGGTATTACCGTCTATATTATTAATACCAACTGTTGTATTTCCGCTAATATTTTTCCAGTAATATGTCTCATTTCCATTTGTATTTGAAGAG